>NZ_JASPJA010000003.1:0-153167 GCF_030232125.1 Corynebacterium sp. MSK071
GAACTACGTTCACGCATACAACTGCTCCCCACTAGTAGGTAACTGATTTCTCAGTCCAACTAATGGGGAGCAGTTCACAGTAAAGGTTGACCGGGGATTTTTGTATCCAACCAAAATTCCCCACTTTGCCCCACCGGAGAAGCGTTCGGTGGGCTGTTGTGGGGTAGCTTTCCCGTTAGTCCAGTCAAAACGCCTTGATAACACAGGATATGGGGGAGGTGAGGGAATCGGGGCGCATTATATTGGTGTTGCGGGTGGTGCGTAAGGGGTGGCTGTAGTGGGCTGTCAAGGTCTTTTAGGGGATTTCTTCCCACTGAAGAAACCGCTATCTAGCTGCGGGAAATTGTGGACTAACTGAAAGACACGCGGCAATAAGTGGGTTAGGTGGGGGAAAGTGGGGTAGAGTGGGGCGCAGCGGAGGAAAGAGGGGCTTCAACGTCTCGATTCTGAAGTGAGAGAATCCGGAGTTTTCGAGTAAGGAAGGTGGATGCCGGGATGTTTCTCGGAACCTACACTCCGAAGCTCGATGACAAAGGACGTCTTACGCTTCCGGCAAAGTTTCGCGATGAACTCGCGGGTGGCCTTATGGTCACCAAGGGGCAGGACCACTCGTTGGCCGTGTACCCACGGGAGGAGTTTGCGGCACGAGCACGGAAGGCAGCGGCGGTTTCTCGAACCAACCCAGAAGCACGCGCTTTCATTCGCAACTTGGCAGCAAGTGCGGACGAACAGCGACCGGACGGGCATGGTCGAATCACGTTGTCCGCGGGGCATCGGGAGTACGCGAACCTGTCCAAGGAATGCGTTGTGGTTGGCTCTGTGGACTTTCTCGAAATTTGGGACGCGGCCGCGTGGGCCGAGTACCAGTCGCAAACTGAAGATGCTTATTCGGCCGCAGATGCCGATGACGTACTGGCGGGCTTGCTCTAAGCCTGCACAAGAGTGCGTGTAAGGACTCTGTCCGAGGCGGATGATTCTGGTGTACTTCCCCGATATCAGAAACCTGCCTCGGACAGGGCCCTATACGCACTCGCATGCTTTCCACCACTGGAATTCCGGGATTCGAAGAAAGGGGGTTGCGGGGAGACATGGCTATTGAAAACCTAAATTATGACGTGGCTGATAATCACGGCCATGTGCCTGTCATGCGCGAGCGCATGGCCGATCTCCTGCGCCCCCAAGTAGAAATGGCGGGGGATAATGCCGTGCTTGTTGACGCCACCTTGGGCGCCGGCGGCCACACCCGCTATTTTCTAGAAGCTTTCCCCAATGTCCGAGTGATTGGCGTAGACCGCGATCAGCAGGCGCTGCGCAACGCAACCGAACGTCTAGCTCCTTATGGCGATCGCTTCATTGGCGTCAACGCTCGCTTTGATGAGTTGGGCAGTGCCATTGCGGAAGGCGAGGGCTATAACTTTGATCTGGCCCGCAGCGTTGGCCTTGCGGGAGCCCTCTTTGACCTTGGCGTTTCTTCGATGCAGCTCGATCAGGCGGATCGCGGATTCGCGTACAAGACGGATGCACCGCTGGATATGCGTATGGATCCCTCGCAGGGGATTACTGCGGCGGATGTGCTCAACACCTATTCGCACGGTGATTTGGCTCGGATCCTCAAGACCTATGGCGATGAGCGTTTTGCCGGGAAAATTGCCTCGGCTGTACTGAAGGAGCGCGGTAAGGAGCCTTTCACTAACTCCGCGCGCTTAGTTGAGCTGCTTTACGACGCCATTCCGGCCGCGACCCGGCGTACAGGGGGACACCCCGCGAAGCGCACCTTTCAAGCCTTGCGCGTCGAGGTCAACCGCGAGTTGGAGGCTATCGAAAATGTGCTGCCGGTTACTACCCAAGCACTATCGGTAGGAGGCCGTGCCGTATTTATGAGTTACCAGTCCTTGGAAGACCGCATCGTGAAGGCGGCCTTTAAAGAATTGACCACGTCCACAACTCCGGCCGGACTGCCAATGGACCTTCCTGGCACCGCGCCGAAATTCACAATCGTGACGCGAGGCGCGGAAAAGGCCTCCGAAGAGGAGATTGCAGAAAATTCCCGGGCCGCGTCGGTGCGTGTTCGTGCCATCGAAAGGCTCGAGGGAATGCCAGAATTTCTACCGCCGGGAGGCAGGCCATGAGCACAATCCCACGTCGAAACCACCTAAAGACTGACAGCCGCGACAGAGAGGCCACTCGCACCATGGGCGCCAGCCGAGACTTCACCACCGGAATCGATACCGGAGCCCCGACGGCGCTGCGTGAGCGTCCCAGCACGAAGCGTGCCCCGAGCCGCACCCGGGTTCCGCACCGCAGCCGCAGCACGAACCGCCTGGGATCGAAGCAGGTTGTTAGCTTCCGCGGCCGGCAGCTGCAGCCGCAGACTAAGAAGAGCGGGCTGTTTGCCCGCCTGTCTGTCATCGCGCTTACGCTTCTCATCGTCGGCGTAGCTGTGGCAATGTGGCTGTCCGGTTTGTCTACCAAGCAAACCTTTGCCATCCAACAGCTCACCGTTCAGGATTCCCAACTGGATAACCAGATTGAAACCCTCAACCGTGATGCAGAAAATCTCAGCTCTTCTGCAGACATCGCGCGCCGTGCGGATGAAATGGGCATGGCCATTCCTAAGCAGCCAGGTATTGCGGAAGTCGGCGGCGATGGAAAGATCGTCGATAAGCGCGAAGGCACCCCGGATACGGAAAAGCTTATTGACGTAAACGGAGAACCTATCCGCCCCGGCCAAGCTTCCAGCGACCCGAAGGATACTGAAGGCCTCTCGGATTCCTTAAACGCCGTGCCGCAAGGCCAACAGCGCACCACCCGCGGCGGTGATGCCGGGAATACCGGCGCCGCGCAGGATGACGCGCGCCCCAACCTTCCCGCACGTGCGCCGTACGCCAGCCGCGCCGAGTAGCCGGAGTAGCTAGGAAAGAATATTCGGTGAAAATGATGATGCTCGCGCGTGGTGGCGCGGGCATTCTGACTTTTGTAGGGCACAATCAATACACGCAAGAAATTGTGGCGGAAATAGGGAAGGTGACATTGGACTGTGACTACGCCAAGTAGGGCTAGGCGCCGCCCGCGCCGCACCACCAGCTCCGCGGTGCCGCAAAAGAAGCTGATGCGCAAGCGTCTGCGCATTATCGTCTCCGTGGTGCTCGTGGCTATGGTTGTCCTTGTCGGCCGACTAGCCTGGGTGCAGCTCGTATGGGGTCCGGACCTTTCCGCCAAGGCCGTAACTCAGCGCGAGCGCGTCTATATTGAGCCGGCCCGTAGGGGAGAGATTTTAGACCGCGACGGCCAGCGCTTGGCTTATACGATGAAGTCTCGGTCCTTGACCGTCTCACCTACTCGTCTGCGCGATGAGCTAAAAGACAAGGCCGAAATCGAGGCCCAGAATGACGGCTCGACTGAGGGTATGGACGATAAGAAGCTCGATAGCTTCCTCAACCAGAAAATGGAGGAGACCCTCAAAGACATGGCGGAGGGAATCCCGAAGATGATTGAGGATTCGGGAGCTTCGACCTCCAAGGTGGAAAAGGAAGACATTCTTAATAAGCTCAAGGCCGATACCCAATACGAGGTATTGGTGCGCAATGTCGATCCGGATGTAGCCGTAGAGATTTCCAATAAGTACCACGGAGTGGCAGCAGACCGGCAAGACATTCGCCAGTACCCCAATGGCGCTATTGGGGAGAATGTCGTGGGCAAGGTATCCATGGATGGCCATGGCCAATTTGGCTTCGAGGCCGCGCGCGATACGGAACTAACCGGCATTGACGGCCAGTCAACCGAGGACGTATCCGCGGATGGCCAGGTTATCCCCGGCACGCTCCGTGATGTCGTTGATACCGTTGATGGCCGCGATGTCACCCTCACCCTCGATTTGGACCTGCAGACTTATGTGCAGCAAAAGCTGGAGAAGGCCAAGGCCAACTCCAAGGCTTCTGGCGCGGAGGCTGTGGTCCTTGATGCTGCGACCGGCCAAGTTCTCGCCATGGCCAATACCGATACCGTAGATCCCAACAAGAATATTGAGGATCAGCTCGATGAGGGCAAAGACTTTGAAAACCACAGCGTCTCGCACCCTTATGAGCCAGGCTCTGTAGCCAAGGTGGTTACCGCTGCTGCCGCATTGCAAGAGGGAGTGACCACCCCGGACGAGGTGCACCAGGTTCCGGGATCCATCGATATGGCGGGTGTGACCGTTAACGATGCGTGGCAGCACGGCACCGAGCCCTATACAACGACCGGCATCTTTGGTAAATCCTCCAATGTGGGCACCTTGATGCTTGCCGATAAATTGGGCCAAGAAAAGTACGCGAAGTACTTGGAAAAGTTTGGTTTGGGTAATACCACCGGCGTAGAACTACCGAATGAATCTGCCGGTAGCGTGCCGGACCTGGAGCAATGGTCCGGCGGCACCTTCGCCAACCTGCCCATTGGTCAGGGCCAGTCCTGGACCACCTTGCAGATGGCGAGCGTGTACCAAACATTGGCAAATGGCGGCGAGCGCATCGAGCCGCGCATCATTGACTCTGTGAAGGGGCCAGACGGCAAGGAAGAAAAGCTGGAGGAGCCAAAAAAGACCCAGGTGATAAGCCCTGAAACCGCCAAGACAACGGTGGATATGTTCCGGGCCGTCTTCCAAGACGATGACGCTGGCCTGCAAAATGGCACGGCCGGTAATGCGCAACTCAAGGGTTATCAGCTCTCCGGCAAGACTGGTACAGCTCAAAAGGTCGATCCGAATACCGGGGCCTATTCGAACTCCGCCTATTGGATCACCTTTGCCGGTATCGCACCGGCCGATGATCCGCGCTTCGTCGTTGCCGTCATGTTGGATGAACCCAAATCCGGTGTGGAGGACAATGGAGGCGGCGGCCAATCGGCAGCGCCGATTTTCCGAGACATCGCCTCCTGGCTGCTCAACCGTGACAATATTCCGACTTCGAAACCAGCACCGCGGCTGACCCTGCGGGCACAATAGGAGCTTAGTATGACCGTTTCATTGGATACTCTCGCCCAGCTTTCTGGCGGGCGCGTCATTGGTGATGCCTCCGTGGAGGTCTCCGCGTGCGGGCTGGATTCTTCCCGTCTGCCTGAGGGCGCGCTTTTTGCCGCCCTGCCGGGCACACGTGCACACGGCGCGCAGTTCGCCCGCGATACTAAGGCTGCGGCTGTGCTTACCGACGCCGCCGGACTCGACCTGCTCAGCCGGGCCCAAGAGACCCGCCCCATTGTGGTGGTGGACGATATTCGTGCCGTGCTCGGTCCGATTTCCGCTGAAATTTATGGCCACCCCACCCGGGAACTGACGGTCATTGGCGTCACCGGTACCTCCGGCAAGACCACCACGAGCTACCTGCTTGAAGCTGGTCTGCTCCATGCTGGGCATTCCGTGGGGCTTATCGGTACCACCGGTACTCGTATTAACCGCACCCCGGTTCCTACCTCGCTTACTACTCCCGAGGCACCTACCTTGCAAGAGCTATTCGCGCGCATGAAAAGCGAGGGCGTCACCCACGTGGTGATGGAGGTATCTTCGCATGCACTGGAGTTGGGACGCGTGCGCGGAACCCGGTTTGCCGTGGGCGGGTTTACGAATTTAAGCCAGGATCACCTGGATTTTCACCCCACCATGGAGGACTACTTTGAAGCTAAGGCCAAGCTCTTTGCTGGGGAACAGGCGGCCGAGCAGGCTGTAATCTGCCTCGATGATGAGTGGGGCGGGCGCATGCGCGGCGTCGCCGAGAGCGCTGGCCACCCCGTAACCACGGTGGCCACTCAGGGGGCTGCGGCCACGATTTCTGCGCACCAAACCGCCACCGAGGCTACCGGCGCCCAAGAGGTCGCCTTGAACTATGACGGTGCCGATTTCTCCTTCCGGTTGCCACTGCCTGGCGAGTTCAATATCGCCAATGCCTGTTTGGCGCTGGGCATGGCCGTAGCGGTAGGAGAGGAGCCGGCGGAGTTCCTCTCGGGCGTGGAAAAGGTCGCTGTTCCCGGCCGTATGGAGCGCATCGACCGCGGCCAAGACTTTGTGGCCGTGGTGGACTATGCCCATAAGCCGGCAGCTATCGCCGCGGTGCTTGATACTCTGCGCGGCCAACTAGAAGGAACCAAGGGGCGCGTCGGCATCGTCGTCGGCGCCGGCGGAGACCGTGATAGCTCAAAACGCCCCATCATGGGCGCTGCCGCGGCCACCCGCGCTGACCTCACTGTGGTCACCGATGACAACCCACGCTCTGAGGACCCTGCCACTATTCGTGCTGCGGTGGTGGACGGTGCACGCGAAGCCGCGCCCCAGGGCGATATTCGTGAGGTAGGTTCTCGTGCCCGTGCCATCGATGAAGTCGTTGACTGGGCCGAGCCAGGCGATGCCGTCATCGTCGTCGGCAAGGGCCACGAGGTGGGCCAACTTGTTAACGGGAAAACCTTGCACTTTGATGACCGCGAAGAAATGGCACGCGCCATCGAGAAGAAACTGGCCGGAACCCTACCGCGCGATACCCTTAGGGATGCGAAGGAGTAGTCATGATTCCACTTTCTATTGCCGATATTGCCGAAATCACCGGGGGCAGCCTCGATTGCGTCTCTGACCCAGACCAGCGCGTTACCGGGTTCATCGAATTCGATTCCCGGAAGGTAACCACAGGCGGGTTGTTTCTTGCCCTGCCCGGCGCCCGAGTGGATGGCCACGACTATGCGGAAAAGGCCATTGAGCAGGGCGCTGTAGCGGTGCTTGCCGCGCGGCCGGTCGGCGTTCCGGCGGTCGTCGTCAAGCCTCAAGGCCGCGTTACCGGTGATGCTGCGAACGCGGATATCTATGCTCACGACGAGGACGGCTCTGCCGCTGCGGTTGTCCAGGCGCTGTCCGATATTGCCAGGGAAGTCACCCGCCGCCTGACCGCGGAGCAGGGCCTAGAGATAGTCGGTGTGACCGGCTCAGCCGGAAAGACCTCCACCAAGGACCTGCTGGCCACTATTTTCCGCGCAGAGGGCGATACCGTTGCCCCTCCTGGTTCCTTTAATAACGAGGTCGGTCTGCCCTATACCGCTTTGCGCTGTGATGAGCACACTCGCTTCCTTGTTGCCGAAATGTCTGCCCGCGGAATTGGCCATATCCGCCACCTGACAACTATTACCGCACCCACCGTGGGCGTAGTGCTCAACGTCGGCACCGCTCACCTAGGCGAGTTTGGCTCGCGTGAAAACATCGCCCAAGCCAAAGGCGAGCTTGTGGAGGCCCTGCCCTCGGCCGCTGAGGGCGGGGTCGCTGTGCTCAATGCCGATGATCCCTTTGTCGCCGGCATGGCGCCACGCACCTCAGCAAAGGTGGTTTACTACTCGGCAAATAAGCCGCCGGCTGCCGACGCCCAGTACTACGCCAGTGAAATCCAGCTCGATGATGTGGCCCGCCCCTCGTTCGTGCTGCATGCGCCGGGCACAGACCCGCTTCCAGTAAAACTGCAGGTCTTTGGCCGGCACCAAGTATCTAATGCTTTGGCAGCGGCGGCCGCAGCCATTGAATCAGGCATGGACCCGCAGGTGGTAGCCAGCGCGCTATCGGGGCACCAAAATGCCTCCGAACACCGCATGGACGTACGCACCCGCCGCGATGGAGTCACCACCATCGATGACTCCTATAATGCCAATCCCGATTCCATGCACGCGGCGATTGCCGCGCTGGCCTATACCTCAGCCGCTCGTCCGGATGCCCGAGCCATCGCCGTGCTCGGTGAGATGGGAGAACTCGGCGGCGAAGCGGTGGCTGCCCACCGCACATTGGGCGAGGTCCTTTCCAAATACCACGTTGGCTACCTCGTGGCCGTGGGAGATAACGAGAATATGAGGGCGATGGTCGAGGCCGCACGGGCGCAGGGTATAAATACTACTATCAGCCCAGATGTTGACACCGCTGCGGCGGCGGTCGAAGACATCATTAGGGTAGCGCCTGCCGGCATCGAAGACTGGGCGGAGCGCGAGGCCAAAGACGTTGTCCTCATCAAGTCATCGAATGCCCAGCGCCTGTGGCGCGTGGCAGAAAAGCTCAATCGCCGTTAGTCCTCAGTACAAGGAGAAAGACCTCTAGCAATGACTCAGATCATTATCGCGGGCATCCTCAGCTTCCTCGTCGCGATTTTTACCACTCCCATGTTGGTCCGCTATTTTTCCGGCGTAGGCAAGGGGCAGGAAATCCGTGAGGACGGGCCACAGCTGCACCTACGCAAGCGCGGCACCCCAACCATGGGCGGACTGGCGATTTTGCTCGCCATCACTGTGGCCTACCTTGTGGTGGGCATTTACGCCCGCGTGACGGGCAACGGTGGCTTTAGCCCCTCCGGTCTCTTGGTCTACTTCCTCACCATGGGCTTGGGCGGACTGGGCTTTGCCGATGACTTCATCAAGCTGTTTAAAAAGCGTAACCTCGGCCTCAATAAGACCGCCAAGCTGGTAGGTCAACTAGCCGTCGCGCTTATCTTCGGCATCTTGGCACTGCAGTTCCCAGATGCACACGGCTTGACCCCGGCGTCTACAAACCTGTCCTTCGTCCGCGATTTTGACACCTTCGATATCGCCGTGGGCGGCGCCATTATCGGCACCATCGTTTTCTTGGTCTTTCTCTATCTACTCATCGCGGCGTGGTCGAATGCCGTAAACCTCACCGACGGCCTCGACGGTTTGGCCGCCGGCACCACTGCGATGGTCATGGGAGCCTACGCGCTCATTTCCTTCTGGCAGTTCCGCAACTCTTGCGCGGTGTCGCCCGCGGCGGGGTGCTATGAGGTCCGTGACCCACTCGACCTCGCCGTGCTGGCTGCAGCTGGCCTGGGCGGTTGCTTGGGCTTTTTGTGGTGGAATGCCGCACCGGCGAAAATCTTTATGGGCGATACCGGCTCACTAGCACTCGGTGGTCTCGTCGCTGGCCTGTCCGTGACCACCCGTACCGAGCTGCTCATGATCATCATCGGCGCCATCTTCGTTATTGAGACGGTCTCCGTGGTTATCCAGATCATCGTCTTCCGCAGCACCGGAAAGCGCTTTTTCCGCATGGCGCCCATCCACCATCACTTTGAAAACGGTGGCTGGGCAGAGACCGCCGTGGTCACTCGCTTTTGGTTGCTCAGCGCCATGGCCGCCATTGCCGGCGTATGCATCTTTTATGGTGACTGGCTGTCCGCGGTCGGTTTTAGTTCTTAAGACTCACGCCTTCTAGCTTTATCGAGGAAAGAGGAAAAACAGATGACCGAGTTGCCATCCTCCTTGCGCGGTCGCGTGCTCGTGGCTGGGGCGGGAGTATCCGGGCGCGGTTGCGTCGCTATGCTCACCAGACTCGGCGTGGATATTACCGTGGCAGATTCCAACGAGGCTGCTCTAGAGGCGTTGGCGGAGGACTACGGCGTAGCTACGGTTTCCGTTGACTCCGCTGCCCAAAGCGAGTTTGACCTCGTGATTACCTCGCCCGGCTGGCGTCCTGACTCGCCTTTGTTGGTTGCTTTTCAGAACGCTGGGGTAGAGGTGATCGGCGATGTGGAGCTTGCCTATCGCTTGGACCGATCCGGCGTCTTCGGGGCACCGCGCACCTGGTTAGTGGTCACCGGAACTAACGGCAAAACCACCACCACCGGAATGTTGGCCCAGATTATGCAGGCCGATGCCGAGCGCACCGGCAAGCGCGCACTGGCGGTGGGCAATATTGGCGTTTCGCTTTTCGACGCCCTCACCGCCACCCCTCGCGTCGACGTCCTTTGTGCCGAGCTTTCTTCTTTCCAGCTGCACTGGTCTAGCCAGTTGCGCCCAGATGTGGGCGTGCTGTTGAACTTGGCAGAAGACCACCTCGATTGGCATGGCTCGTTCGACGCTTATGCGCAGGCCAAAGCCAAGGTGCTCGACGGCCAAGCCGCCGTCGTGGGCAAGGACGATGACGCGGCGGTGCGCTACGCCGAGAATACAGCTAATCTATACGGCTTTACCGCCGCTGAACCTGCAGAGGGGGAGGTAGGCGTAAGCGCCGGCCGCCTTCTCTCTCGGCTCGCCCAGGAGCGGGAGGATCTCGCTTCCGCCGAGGGTATCGAGCCCGCTGGCTTGGCAGGAGTCTTGGACGCTGCGGCCGCAGCAAGCGTCGCGCGCTTGGCAGGCGCTAGCCCGCGCTCCATCGCGCAGGGGCTGGCAGCGTATACCGTCGCCGGGCACCGTGGCGCTGTGATTCATGAGCATTCCGGCATCAGTTTCATCGATAACTCCAAGGCCACCAACCCACACGCAGCGGATGCGGCGCTAAAAGGGCTCAATTCCGTTGTATGGATTGCCGGCGGGCAGTTGAAGGGGGCGGAGGTAGACGGGCTCGTCGCCAAGCACGCCGCCCAGATCAAGGCCGCGGTAGTTCTCGGCGCGGATAGGCAAGAAATCGCCCAAGCACTGGCCGAACACGCACCACATGCACCTGTAGACGTTATCCAAAGCAACGACCCTGCCGCGGCCATGAATGCAGCGGTGGATGCTGCACTGCAACACGCCGAAGCCGGGGATACCGTCCTTTTGGCACCGGCTGCGGCATCGTTGGATATGTATACCGGCATGGCTCAACGCGGTGACTTCTTTGCCGTAGCCGCGCGGGAGCTCACCCGCGACTAGAGCTAGATATTGAAGATCAGGAGAACATATGACGGCCACCTCCCAGCAGCGCCCGCGCTCCAAGAGCTTTGGCGACCGCGTTCGTGAGCTGCGCGAGCAAGCCCGCCAGCAGGCCGGCCTGGATTATCAGCTGTTGCGCTTTATCATTTTCACACTCGTGGGCATTGGTGTGCTCATGGTCTTTTCCTCTTCAATGGCCACGTCATTGACGGAGGACGGCGGGGTGTGGAACCAGGCGCTACGGCAGTGCGTCATGGTGTTTTTTGGTCTCCTTGCCTTTTGGCTGGGCCTGCAGGTTTCGCCACATACTTTGCGCAAGTGCGTGCCGTGGATCGTGGGCCTTTCTATTATTTTGCTCATTGCGGTGCTTATCCCCGGTGTAGGCACCGGCCGTGAAGAGGTGGGTTCGCAGTCGTGGATTTACCTCGGTCCGTTTTCCTTGCAGCCTTCGGAACTCGCGCGCATTGCCGTAGGCATGTTTGGTGCGAGCGTCCTGGCTGACAAGGAACACAAATCCATGAAGCTTTCTGACCCCTTCATGATGTATTCCTTTATTTCTGCAGGAATGTTTTTGCTCATCGTCGGTCAAGGGGACATGGGCATGGCGTTGTCCTTCGCCATCGTGGTGGTCTTTACCCTCATTTTCGCCGGCGTTGACTGGAGAGTTCCCGCAACGATTGGCGTTGCCGCGGTCTTGGGGTTGATTGGGATTTTCTTGAAAGGCGGTTTCCGCTCGAATCGCTTCCACACCTATTTCGACGCCTTGTTGGGCAATATCTCCGATACTCAAGGCACTGGTTTCCAGTCTTATCAGGGCTTTCTCTCGCTTGCCGACGGCGGCTTCTGGGGCGTTGGCATCGGCCAATCCCGCGCCAAGTGGTTCTACCTGCCAGAGGCGAAAAATGACTTTATTTACGCCATCGTGGGTGAGGAGCTTGGCTGGTGGGGCGGCGCGCTCGTTATCTTGCTCTTTGCCGCTTTGGGATATGTGGGCCTGCGCACCGCGATGCGGGCACAGAATCAGTTCCAATCTTTGCTCGCCGCCTCGTTGACCATCGGTGTGGTTACTCAGGCCTTCGTCAATATTGGCTATGTCATTGGCCTGCTGCCAGTGACCGGTATTCAGCTGCCCATGATCTCCGCCGGCGGTACCGCGGCGATTATCACCATCGGTTCGATGGGCGTGCTGTGCAATGTAGCGCGCCACGAGCCGATGCAGATTTCCGCAATGCAGAACTTTGGCCGCCCGTTTTTTGATCGCCTCTTTTTCATTGGCGAGCCGCAGCCGGTGTCTAAGCCGAAAAAGAAGCAGCGGGGGCGTCACGCCCGCCCGCAGGAGCCACGCTCCCGTGTGCGCGAAGAGCAATTTGGTCGCCCGGTGACTGGAAGCGGCCGCCGCTATCCGCGCGCCGAGCGCCGCTATCGATAGGTGGCGCTGGTAGCCTTTAGGCTATGAATTCCACGCCTATTTCCGTCGTCATTGCAGGTGGCGGCACTGCCGGACACATTGAACCCGCCCTTGCCGTGGGCGAAGCTTTGCGTGAGCGCCACGGCGCTCGCATCACTGCTCTCGGTACCGAAAAGGGCCTTGAGCGCGATATCATTCCCGCCCGAGGCGTGGACCTTAGACTGATTACCCCCGTGCCGATTCCGCGCAAAATCAACGCGCAGCTTTTCAAGCTACCGTTTAACCTCTCCCGCGCGGTGAGGGAGGCCAAGCAGGTACTCAAGGACCTCGAAGCAGACGTTGTTTTTGGCACCGGCGGCTACGTGGCCGGCCCAGCCTATATTGCTGCGCGCTCCCTTGGGATCCCGTTCTATGTTTTGGAGACCAATGCCTTAGCCGGAATCGCCAATAAGCTCGGCGTGAAAATGGGCGGCATCGGCCTCAACGCCCACCCGGACTCCGGAATGCCGGGTGAGGTCGTGGGCATTCCCGTGCGCCCGAGCTTGGCGGAGGACCCGAAGGGGACTCTTGCTGCAGGCGCGCGCACCAAGTGGAACTTGGCCGAGCTTCCCACCGTCCTCATTACCGGCGGCTCCCAAGGCGCAGCCAGCATCAACCGCGCAGTTGCTGGGGCAGTGGAAGACCTAGCCAAGGACTTCCAGCTCCTGCATGCTTATGGCAAGAAGAATGACGAGCCCGCAGCACATCCGAACTACGCTGCTTTGCCGTATATCGAGGATATGGGCTCGGCCCTTGCGGTAGCCGATCTCGTCGTATGCCGCTCCGGTGCTATGACCGTTGCCGAAGTATCTGCCGCAGGGCTGCCAGCGATTTACGTGCCGTTGCCGCATGGTAACGGTGAACAAGCGCTCAATTCCCGTGAAGTGGTCGAGGCGGGCGCTGCCATCCAGATTCCCGATGCGGAGCTGACCCCTGAGCGTCTTATCTCTGAGGTGCGCGGCATTCTCGATGACCCTAAACGTCTAGCATCGATGACGCATGCCGCCGCCCACGCCAGCGCCGGCGACGTGGCCAATACCATCGCAGACCGCATCGCTGCCCGCGTGTCCGAGGCCGAAACCGCCGCCGGAAGGAAGGAAAAGTAAATGACTGATCCCGCACACTACGATCTCCGCCGCGTCCACCTCATCGGCATTGGTGGCTCTGGCATGTCGGGGCTGGCGCGAATTCTTGCCACGCGCGGCGCCGTGGTTACCGGTTCCGATGTAAAAGCCTCCACCCCGGTGGAGGTGCTGCGCACCATGGGCGCGAAGGTCGCCATCGGGCACGCTGCCGAAAACCTGCGCCTATCGGGTGAACTACCGACCGTCGTGGTGACTTCCTTCGCTGCCATTCCGCAAGACAATCCGGAGCTAGTAGCCGCGCAGGAAAACGATATCCCCGTCATCCGCCGCTCCGATTTGCTTGCCGCATTGATGGAAGGCCACAAGCAGGTATTGCTAGCCGGCACGCACGGCAAAACGTCCACTACGTCGATGACCGTGAGTGCGATGCAACACGCAGGTCTCGATCCTTCCTTTGCCATCGGCGGCCAGCTCAATCGCGCGGGCACCAACGCCCACGGCGGCACCGGTGAGGCCTTTGTCGCCGAGGCTGATGAATCCGATGCCTCCCTGCTGCGCTACAGCCCCGATGTTGCGGTGCTTACGACTATCGAGCCCGATCACCTCGACTTCTTCCACAGCGAGGAGGCTTACTTCAAGGTCTTCGATGACTTTGCTAGCCTGGTCACCCCAGATACCGGCTATCTTGTTGTCTGCGCCGAGGATGAGAACGCCGCCCAAGCAGGCGAGCGTGCGCAGGAGCGCGGCATCAACGTCGTGGCCTATGGCGCAGCGGACAAGTCTTTTACCACTACCGTGTCTCTGGCTGCTGAGCTGGAACGCGAGGAGACCACCGCTGAGGGGATGGACACCACCGTAAAGGTTAACCTTCCTGGCATCTCTGAAACTGTGCGCTACGAGCTGCAGATCCCGGGACACCACATGGTGCTTAACTCGATGGGCGCCTTGTTGGCTGGTGTGCTTTCCGGTGGCGCCCCGGCTGCCATTGCTGAGGGATTGGCTGATTTTAGCGGTGTGCGCCGGCGCTTTGAGTACCGGGGGAGCGTCGACAAGCAGGGCAAGCCCGTGCGCGTCTTTGATGACTATGCGCACCATCCCACCGAGGTTGCTGCAGTTCTGCGCGCCGCTCGGGCAAAGGTTGAGGCCGAAGGCCACGGCGGCCGTGTCATCGCCTGCTTCCAGCCGCACCTGTACTCGCGCACCATTGAATTTGACGCCGAGTTTGCCCAAGCGCTCTCGCTTGCCGACGCCGCCGTAGTCCTCGACATCTACGGCGCGCGCGAACAACCTGTGGAGGGAATTACCTCCCGCATCATTACCGATAAAATGCCAAGTGACATGC
Organism: Corynebacterium sp. MSK071; assembly: GCF_030232125.1. Lineage (NCBI taxonomy): Bacteria > Bacillati > Actinomycetota > Actinomycetes > Mycobacteriales > Corynebacteriaceae > Corynebacterium > Corynebacterium sp. MSK071. The sequence continues at coordinate 14,501 of NZ_JASPJA010000003.1, forward strand.
AGGTCATCTTCGAACCAGATTTTTCTGCCGCTGCCCGCGACGTTGTTTCGCTCGTAGAACCTGGCGATGTTGTGCTGACCATCGGTGCTGGCTCGGTAACTATGGTCGCGGCAGAAATTCTCGATGAATTGCGGGCGAGCTAGTGCGCGTATCCACCAAGCTCATTGCCGGGATCAGTGCAGCTGTCGTTGTCGTAGCCTTGATCATTGCCGTCGTAGTGTGGACGGTGCCCATCTTAAAAGTCCGCCATTTTCAGGTGGAAGGTACCCACCAGCTTGATGCTGCGCAGGTAGAGGAGGCCGCCGGGGTTGCCGAAGGAGAAAACCTCCTGCGCGTAGATGCAGGCAAGGCAGCCTCCGGTGTTGCTGGATTGGATTGGGTTGATTCGGTAACTGTCTCGCGCGATTTCCCCTCCACCTTGACTATCAATGTGGACGAACACAAGGCTGTGGCTTTTGTAAAGCGCGATAATAAGCCTTTCCTGATTGATGATAAGGGCGAGGAATTTACCTCCGCGGAGCCTCCCGCCGGCGCGGTTGAGGTCACTGGTTCTGTTGATAGCGGCTCCCGCCAAACCCAAGACGCGGTGCGCGCGATCGCTGCGTTATCGGATGATGTGCGCAACCAAGTAGGAACCCTTGATGTGGACGATGAATACTCGCTCATCTTTACCACTAAGGATGGCCGCCGCGTCTTTTGGGGCGCGAGCGACTCCAATGATGATGACAAGGCGCGTGCCTTTGCCACCGTGTTGAAGATGGAAGGTCGCGAGTGGAATATTTCCAACCCTGAGTTGGTGACCACCCGCGGATAGGGGACGGGTGCCCCCCGGACGCATTTTTTACCCTTCTGTGGTCCCTGCAGCGCCGCTTAAGCGCGTGCGCTGCAGGGGCCTTTTTCTCTGGCACCAATGTGGGGCGGATGGTGCGGGTGTGACTAACAAAACCGCAGGTGAACAACCCTAAAGTGCAACTTGAGGGTCTCGACACGCGCAAAATGTGCGTGAAAATTACACGGCTGTCGTTAAAGATGGAAAGGAACGCGATTCGCCTTCGGCGGACCGCATTACATTCCTCGTTTAATGCACGTGCAGACTTAAAGTAGCGAAAGGTGAGACCAACTCACATGATCTCTTCCAATAACAATCTCGCGGATATCAAGGTCGTCGGCGTCGGCGGTGGCGGCGTCAACGCCGTCAACCGCATGATCGAAGAAGGCCTCAAGGGCGTTCAGTTCGTCGCCATCAACACTGACTCTCAGGCCCTCATCTTCTCTGATGCCGATACCAAGCTGGATATCGGCCGCGAGGCCACCCGTGGCCTCGGTGCCGGCGCTAATCCTGAGGTGGGCAAGACCTCCGCAGAAGATCATAAGTCCGAAATCGAAGACGCCCTGCAAGGCTCCGATATGGTCTTCGTGACTGCTGGCGAAGGCGGCGGTACCGGCACCGGTGCCGCTCCGGTTGTGGCATCCATCGCGAAGAAGATGGGCGCGTTGACCGTGGGCGTTGTCACCCGTCCGTTCAAGTTCGAGGGTGCCCGCCGTACCCGCCAGGCTATGGCCGGCATCGAAGAGCTGCGTGAGGTATGCGATACGCTTATCGTTATTCCGAATGACCGCCTGATGCAGCTCGGTGGGGAAGAGCTTTCCATTGTTGAGGCTTTCCGCGCCGCCGATGAGGTGCTGCACAATGGTGTGCAGGGTATTACCAATCTGATCACCATCCCAGGCATGATCAACGTCGACTTTGCCGACGTCCGCTCCGTCATGTCCGACGCCGGCTCTGCCCTGATGGGCATCGGCTCTGCCCGCGGCGATAATCGCGCCATGACCGCTGCCGAGCAGGCCATTAATTCCCCGCTATTGGAATCGACGATGGAAGGCGCCAAGGGCGTGCTGTTGTCCATCGCCGGCGGCTCCGACCTTGGCCTGCACGAGGTTAATGCCGCGGCTTCCATGGTGGAGGAGCGCGCTGACGAAGACGTCAACCTTATCTTCGGTACCATCATCGATGACACCTTGGGTGATGAAATCCGCATCACCATCATTGCCACCGGCTTTGATGCCGAGGCCAATATGACCCAGGCCGCTGCACAACCGCAGAAGCAGCAGGAACAGCGCAAGCCAGGGTCCCTTTTTGACAATCGCCAGCGCGCGGCCGCAGAGCCCGTCACCCCGGCTCCGGCACAGCCTGGTGCGGCCGAGCCGGTACAAGATGATTACTCCCCGCGCCACTCCTACGAGCCGCGTGCCGGCCAGGAGCGGGAGCGCTACACCCCAGAGCGCCCTGCCGAGGAGCGCCGCCCAGAATCTACCGGTCTGTTCACCAATTCTGACCGTTTCTCCCGCGAGGAGCGTCGTGATGACTACCGTTTGTCTCGCCCATCCCAGCGCCGCGATGATGATGGCGACGACGATCTGGACGTGCCTTCCTTCATGCGCTAAGCGCAAAGCGCTACGCTGGTGTGCATGCCAGTAAACGAGGAACATCGCACCAAACGCCCCGTCCGCATGGTCTTTACCAGCCGTGCCGGCGGGGCGTCTGCTATTCCATATGACTCTTTTAATTTAGGGCACCATGTTGGCGATGACCCCGCCGCGGTTGCTGCGAATCGAGATCGCCTAAAACGCGTGACCGGCGTGGACGATATCGTGTGGATGGAACAACTACACACCAATACAGTCACCGTTATCGATGGTCCACAGGATGAACCTGTGCCAGCCACCGACGCGATTGTCACCACGCAGCGCCGCCTTGGGCTGGGCGTCCTTGTTGCAGATTGCACGCCGGTTCTGCTTGTCGACGTCGCCGCTGGTGTCATCGCCGCCGCCCACGCTGGCCGCTTGGGCGCCCGCAACGGCATCATCGTCAATACCGTGCGCGAAATGGAGAAACTCGGCGCTCAGCCCGAGCGCATCCAGGTGGTTATGGGACCAGCTGCCTCCGGCAAAAACTACGAGGTGCCGAAAGAGATGGCTGAGGATGTAGAACGTCGGCTGCCCGGTTCGAAGACGCGGACGTCGAAAGGAACCTGGGGAATTGACGTTCGCGCAGGTTTGATCCGCCAGCTCATGGGCCTCGGCATCACCGCGATTGAATCCGATCCGCGCTGCACAATTGAAGACGAAAATTTCTTTTCCTATCGCCGCGAAGGCACTACCGGCCGCCAGGCCGGGCTGATCTGGTTGGAGGCTAACTAATGGCAGACCGTAAAGCACAGCTTCGAGAAAATCTCGCCGCCACTCGAGCCGAAATTGAACGGCTATCGGCGCAAGCAGACCGCAAGCCCCCGCAGCTACTGCCGGTGACGAAGTTGCATCCAGCTGCGGATATCGCCCTTCTTGCTGAACTCGGGGTTAGTGACGTTGCCGAAAACCGGGAGCAAGAAGCTCGCGCCAAAGCGGCTGAACTGCCACAGCTGCGCTTTCATATGATCGGCCAGATGCAGACCAAAAAGGCCAATCACGTGGCTCGGTGGGCGGCCAGCGTTCATTCGCTTGATTCCCTCAAACTTGCTCAGGCTTTGGAACGGGGCGTCGCCTTGGCAAAGGAACGAGGGGAACGCGAGAGCAACCTGCCGGTCTTTGTCCAAGTGTCTGCCGATGGCGATGACGCTCGCGGAGGCGTTTCTCGCCACGCGCTCGACGAGCTCGTCGAAGCAGTAGAAGGAAGCGAACACCTCGACTTCGCTGGCCTCATGGTAGTCCCGCCCCTCGACGCCGATGCGGGCGAGGTCTTTCGCGGTGTGCGAGATGAGGTCGACCGGCTATCTGCCGCGCTGAAGCGCCCGCTGAAATTGTCTGCTGGAATGAGCGCGGACATGGCCGAAGCAATTGCTGCGGGCAGCGATATCGTGCGTGTCGGAACCAGTATCATGGGGCCGCGGCCAGTAGGTTGAAAGCATTGCAAAAGCGCATTTCACAGCGTAAATCACATGAGTCACACTAGACACATTTTGCGCGTTTAGACTTGTACAAATTTAGGTCAGAGGGAGACCCAAAAATGTCATTCATTGATAAGACGAAGGATTTCTTCGGGCTGGGCCCGGTGGACATCGAAGAAGACGATGCCTACTACAGCGAGGAGCCGCGTTATTCCGAAAATGCCTCCTCCGCCTACGCCCCGCGTCGTGCTCCGCAGTCTTATGAGCCTGCTCCGGTGAAAGAAGAGTTTGTGCCGACCATCGTGGCTATTTCGCTGACGTCTTTCAATGACGCTGCCAAGGTGGGCGAGCCTTTCCGCGACGGCGACGCAGTGGTCTTTGAGCTTACCGACGCCGACAAGGCCACCGCAAAGCGCTTCATCGACTTCGCTGCCGGTCTCTGCTTCGGCTTGGAAGGGCGCATGCTTAACCTCACCAAGGGATTGGATACCGAGCGCAAGGTCTTTTCTATCGTGCCGAAGTCTGCGGACATCGCTAGGCACGAGCTCGAGCGCGCCGCTGGCCTGCGCTAAAGCAGTAAGTTTTTCTTGACCCCCGCGGGGTGCCGATTGGGCACCTGCGGGGGTCTATTAGATAGGCTCGGTTATTGTGACACAACTCGGAATTATTCTTATCCTGCTCGTGCGGATTTATACGTGGGTTCTCATCGCCCGCATCATCATTGAGATGATTCAATCCTTCTCCCGGCAGTTTAACCCGCCACGTTGGTTTATGGTTGTGGCGGAGCCACTGTTTGTAATTACGGATCCGCCGGTAAAGGCGCTACGCCGTTTGATCCCGCCGCTCCAGATGGGCGGGGTGGCCCTCGACGTATCGGTGCTCGTGCTATTTATTTTGCTTTCGATACTTACACGAATCTTGCAAATCGTATTTTTCGGTTAGCACCCCCGTCGCCTCGCAACCTGTGGTAAACGTTGAGACTCGGCGGGGCGTCGATTATTGTGGTCGTTTGGTTACGATAAATCGCGATAACCCGTATTATGAACCACATGTACCTTTGTGGGGAAGGTTTAGTTAGACCTGAACCGCAGCTCCTAAGGCCCTGGAACCTCCGGGGTTGTATCAACCTGAAGGGGAAGAGAAGACATGCCACTGTCACCAGCTGATGTTCACAACGTCGCGTTCAGCAAGCCGCCCATTGGCAAGCGCGGCTACAACGAAGACGAGGTGGATCAGTTCCTCGACCTCGTAGAGGATGCGCTTGCCCAGCTGCAGGATGAGAACGAAGATCTACAGGCACAGGTCAGCGATCTCAATTCTCAGGCCAAGGCGGACGCTGGCGCCGGTGCTGCTGGTACCGCAACGGCAGCCTCCGCTCGTACCGATGAGGCTGCACTGCGCAAGGAGATTGAGGCCAAGCTGCGCGCCGAGTACGAAACCAAGCTGGCGGACTCCAAGTCCGAGCTGTCCCGTGCTAAGGAAGAAACCAAGAAGGCACGCGAGCAGGTAAAGGCAGCCCAAGCTGAGGCTTCCAAGGCACAGGAGACCGGCTCTGCCGCCGCTTCCGCTTCTGCAGACCTGAAGGCCGCCCGCGATGAGGCAGCACAGGCAAAGAGGGAAGCTGAGGCAGCTCGTGCAGAGGCTGCACAGGCAAAGAAGGACCTTGAGGCTTCCAAGAAGGAAAATGATGAGCTGAAGAAGTCCGCTTCCGCAGCTGGTTCTTCCAAGGCCGGCGTTGCAGCTGCAGGCCTTGCAGGCGCTGGTGCAGCTCAGACTGCAGATGGTCTGGCTACCCCAGAAACCCACATGCAGGCCGCTCGCGTTCTGGGTCTGGCACAGGAGATGGCAGACCGCCTGACCTCCGAGGCTCGTGCGGAGTCCGAGTCCATGCTGTCGGAGGCACGCACCGCCGCCGAGAAGCAGCTGACCGACGCAGACTCTCGTTCCAAGGCGCAGCTTGCCGACGCCCAGAAGAAGTACGATGCCCAGCTGCAGGACGCGGATTCCCGCTCCAAGAAGCTGGTGTCTGACGCCGAGGCTAAGGCAAAGCAGACCGAGTCCGATGCGTCCTCCCGTGCTGAGGCACAAATCCGTCAGGCTGAGGAGAAGGCTGCTTCCTTGCAGGCCGATGCTGAGCGCAAGCACACCGAGGTTATGAACACGGTCAAGCAGCAGCAGACCGCACTGGAGGCTCGTATCTCCGAGCTGCGTACCTTCGAGCGCGAGTACCGCACTCGCCTGAAGACCTTGCTCGAGTCTCAGCTGGAAGAGCTGGCTACTCGCGGCACCGCCGCACCGAACGGCGAAGCTGGCAATAACTAAGCCACCGCGTTCTCTCTAGCGCCCCCGCCACCGCTGCGGGGGCGCTATTGTTGTTTTAGACCGTGGTGCCCTATCCCGACCTAACCGAAAGGAACCATTGTGCTTGTTGCCGCCTTAGTTCTCGCCCTCGTGGCATTCGTAGCCTTGGTCAACTTCGTCATCTCGGGTGCCGACTGGTCGCTGTATATCGTCTTCGCCGCCGCTGGCCTCGGTCTGGTGTGCTTTATTCTGGATTGGGCGCATAAGCATCGCAGCGATAAAGCCCGGGCAGCACAACACCCTGAGCAAGATTCCTTGCGCGAGGCTTTACGCGAGAACTAAAATAGCACGCCAAAAAGGCGCTCGAGGCGCCTTATTTCGCGGTCTTGTCTTAGCAGTCAGGGGGCTGCCACCGAATCTGCCCATTCGTGCGGCTAAGTCGCCCGCGTAGCGGTGGGGCATTGGGATCGTCATCGTTGGCTCCATTGTGGTAGGCGCAGGCTGTGGATAAGTTTGCGATATTGGTCAATCCACCGTGTAGCCAGGGTTCCAAATGGTGAATTTGGCATTCGTCGGCTGGCTTAGCGCACCGCGGCCACGGGCACACAGGATTTTCTGCACCCGCCATCAATCGCTGTTTAGCATTGGCGAAGCGCTCCGTGCGATACAGGTTCACCGCGCCTTCGTAGGGGCTGACCAGCGTGATGAGTCCATGTTCCTTTAACGTGCGGCGCAAGTATTGCGCACCCGAAAGCGTTGCCCCGTTTGTCATCTGCAGGGTGATTTCCTCACCGTCACCGTTGACGATGCGTACGTAATCTTCCAGTCGCACGATGACATTGGTTACTACGGTGCTCCGTTGCGCGCTATCGTCCCCGAAGAAGGTATCTTCCACCACCTCTAGCGGCTTTTTATTCTGGTTTTCTACCGCTGCGTGCAAATCCGCGATAAACGAAGACGATCCATCGATCGCAAGCGTCCACGGAGCATCTTTGCGTCGGATGATGCGCACGCCCGGTTTCACAGTGCGCTTTTTCTTCGGGACTTTGGACTGAGCCAGCTTCTCCAGCGCCCCTGCTGTGGCCTTGGTGGTGCAGAGTTGTTCGCGGAGAACCCAGGCGTCGAAAAGCGTAGGCATTTTCCGCGCATACTTTTCAATGATGGATAAGGCAACAATGGAATGCCCATTGTGCTGGGCGCCTTCGATAGCGCGGCGACGTTTCCCCGTGAACTTGGTCGTGCCGCAGTATGCTTCCTTTAACAAGGCCAGCTCGCGGGCAGTCTTTTCGGCAGCGCCCCGTGCGCAGAGGTCGTCCTCAGACATGCCTGCGCACCCAAGGACGATGTCCATCCCAGGTGCCATGGCTGCGAGGTAAGTATCTAGCGCGTTCACGACTCACAATTTATTGCCCCGCGTAAGCCCCCACAAGGGAAAATTTTTAGCCTGTGGATAACTTATTGTGCACGAAGATTCTGGGGCGCTATACTTTGTGCTACATGCAGTGATCCGGCCATCACCGGGGAGCAATTCAGAAGAACAGCCAGTGCGGCCTAGTAGAACTGAACGGGTGGGACCGTCAACTCCTTCACCGAAACGAAGCGGAGCCTTCGGGCTCAAGCAGGGTGGTACCGCGAGCCTGACAGGCGCGTCCCTGCACCGAGTGATGAGTGAAGGATTGTAATGGCGAAAAAGATTTACCCCAAGGTTGACATGACCGGAGGCTCAAGTCGCTTCCCGGATATGGAAGAGGAAGTTCAGAAGTACTGGAAGCAGGATGATACCTTCCAGGCTTCGCTAGAAAAGACAAAGGATTGCCCAGAATACATCTTCTATGATGGCCCTCCCTTTGCTAATGGCTTGCCGCACTATGGTCACCTGTTGACCGGTTATGTAAAAGATATCGTTCCGCGCTATCGCACCATGGCTGGCAATTACGTGCCTCGTGTCTTCGGCTGGGATACCCACGGTCTGCCCGCCGAGCTGGAAGCGGAAAAGCAGCTGGGTATTACTGATAAAGCGCAGATCGAGGACATGGGCTTGGAAAAGTTCAATGAATACTGCGCAAAGTCCGTGTTGGAATACACCGACGAGTGGGAAGAATACGTCAACCGCCAGGCCCGCTGGGTGGATTTTGACAACGGCTACAAGACCATGGACATCAACTACATGGAATCGGTCATGTGGGCGTTCAAGGAGCTTTATGACAAAGGCCTGATCTACAAGGGATTCCGCGTCCTTCCTTACTCTTGGGCAGAGCATACTTCTCTGTCCAACCAGGAGACCCGACTGGATGACTCCTATAAGATGCGTCAGGACCCGACCCTGACGGTTACCTTCCCTGTGGACGGCGCTCGTGAGGGAAGCGCGGCAGAAAAGACACTGGCGGAGCACCCCGCGCTTGCCGACGCCTCCTTCCTCGCCTGGACCACCACCCCCTGGACCTTGCCTTCTAATGAGGCATTGGCGGTTCACCCAGAGGTCTCTTACGTGCTCTTTAGGGCCACCGACGGCGATTTTTCCGGTCGTACCTTCATCATGGCGGAAAACCTGCTGGCTACCTTGGAAAAGGAACTAGGTGAGGCCGAGGTACTGGAGACCTTCACCGGCGCGCAGCTCGAGGGCTTTACCTATGAGCCGATCTTTGGTTTCTTCCCGGATTTGCGCAATGCTTACCAGGTATTGGTCGCTGATTATGTCACTACCGAGGATGGCACCGGCGTGGTTCACCAGGCTCCGGCGTTTGGTGAAGACGATATGAATACCACTAACCAGTACGATATCGAGCTGGTTATCCCAGTGGACGAGGACGGCAAGTTCACCTCGCAGGTACCGCCGTATGAGGGACAGCTGGTTTTTGATGCCAATAAGGACATCATCAAGGACTTGAAGGCCGCTGGGCGAGTGGTGCGCCACGTGACCATCGAGCACTCTTACCCGCATTCGTGGCGCTCGGGTGAGCCGCTAATCTACATGGCTCTGCCAGCCTGGTTTGTGAAGGTAACCGAGTTCCGCGATCGCATGGTGGAGCTCAACCACAATGAGATCGAGTGGCTGCCGGAGCACATTCGGGACGGTCAGTTTGGCAAGTGGCTCGAGGGTGCGCGCGACTGGAATATCTCGCGTACCCGCTACTGGGGTGCGCCTATCCCGGTGTGGATGTCCGATGATGACAATTACCCACGCATGGATGTCTACGGCTCCTTGGATGAGCTGGAGCGTGACTTCGGCGTCCGCCCGGAGTCCCTGCACCGCCCGCACATCGATGAGTTGGTGCGCCCGAACCCGGACGATCCAACCGGCAAGTCTATGATGCGTCGCGTGCCGGACGTATTGGACTGCTGGTTCGAGTCCGGCTCGATGCCGTTCGCGCAGAAGCACTACCCCTTCGAGAATAAAGAGTGGTTTGAAACCCACTCGCCGTCTGACTTCATCGTGGAGTACTCCGGTCAAACGCGTGGCTGGTTCTATGTGATGCACGCGCTGTCCACCGCGCTGTTTGATCGTCCGGCATACAAGAAGGTCGTAGCCCATGGCATCGTGCTGGGCAACGATGGCCTCAAGATGTCCAAGTCCAAGGGCAATTATCCAAACGTCAATGAAGTCTTTGACCGTGACGGTTCGGATGCCATGCGCTGGTTCCTGATGTCTTCGCCTATCCTGCGCGGTGGCAACCTCATCGTGACCGAGCAGGGCATCCGCGAGGGCGTGCGCCAGGCTATCTTGCCTATTTGGAACGCCTATACTTTCCTGCAGCTCTACGCGGAAAAAGAAGCCAAGTTCGACACCACCTCTACGCATGTTTTGGACCGCTATATCTTGGCCAAAACCCACGATGTCGTAGCTAAGGTGGACGCGGCGCTTGCCGATACCGATATCGCTACGGCAACCGAAGAGGTACGCCTGTTTGCAGACGTTTTGACCAACTGGTACGTGCGTCGCTCGCGCGAGCGATTCTGGGAGGGCGAGGAAGCCCATCCTGAGGCCTTCAATACCTTGTACACCGTGTTGGAAACCGTGACTCGCGTGGTCGCGCCGCTTTTGCCGCACGTGGCGGAAGTTATCTACCGCGGGCTAACCGGCGAGCGTTCTGTGCACTTGGCGGATTTCCCGCAGGCCGCGGATTACCCAGCCGATGCAGATCTGGTGTCTGCGATGGATGCGACCCGTGCGGTGGCCTCGGCGGCATCGTCGGTGCGCAAGTCCAATAAGTTGCGCAACCGGTTGCCGCTGCCGAAGCTGACGGTGGCTCTTGCAGGGGCACAGCGTTTGGCGGACTTTGCCGATATCATTCGCGACGAGGTCAACGTTAAGGAAGTTGAGCTTACCGATGATGTCGATTCGGTGGGCACCTTCCAGGTAGTCTGCAACGCCAAGGTCGCCGGCCCGCGCTTGGGCAAGGACGTGCAGCGCGCCATCAAGAACCTCAAGGCGGGCAATTATGAGCGCCGCGGCGATGAGGTCGTGGTTGACGGCGATATTGTGCTTGGTCCGGATGAGTACACGGAGCGCCTCCAGGCAGCGAACCCGAAGTCGACCGCGCGTATCGAAGGGCTCGATGGCCTTGTGGTACTCGATACTGAAGTGACCGAAGAGCTCGAGGCTGAAGGCTGGGCGGCGGACGTTATCCGTGGCCTCCAGGATGCCCGCAAGGCTTCTGGGTTCGAGGTCTCGGATCGCATCGCGGCCGTACTTGCCGTACCGGAGGCGAAGAAGGCATGGGCTGAGCGTCACGCCGACCATATAGCCGGTGAAGTACTCGCCACCGACTTCCAAGTGACCACCGAGGCGCTTGATGGCGAGGGCGTGCACGAGGTGGTTAAGGGGGTTAGCGCTACCGTCGTCAAGCAGTAGCGCGCTAGCTGCCACCTAAAAATAATTGCCCAGCCGGCGTGGCTGGGCAATTTTTATGAGTGATAGGACTTAGCGGACTGGACCGGGCAGGTGAGCGCGCCAGCCGAGGACCGCGTTAACTAGGCAGCACAGTGCAAGCACGGCGCCAATGAGGAATAGGGTGGTAAAGCCGAGCAGCGGGGCGAGCGCGCTGAAGGCCATGGGGATAAAGAAGCCGGTGTAGGACACCGAGTAGTACACGGCGGTGAGGCCAGCGAGTTCTTCAGGGCGGGCGATGCGCTGGACCTCGGATAGACCGGCGACAAGGGCTAGGCCATATCCTGCACCCATGACGGCTGCGCCGGCGATACCGAGCGGCAGCGAACGGGTACTAGAGGCAACCGCACCGAGGATGGTGCCTACGGTGATAACTCCCATTGCCACCGCGGAAGCACGGGCGGACCGGCTGGTGTCAATGACCTTGCCGAGCATTTGGACGCCAACGCCGCAGCCCAAGGTGATAACAGTCATGAGGCCGGAGAAAGCAATGGGTGCTTCACTGGCAGACTTGGACAAAAGTTGGGGCAAGAGCGCGTAGGCGGCACCAGCGCAGCCGAAGACCCACGGTGCTACCGGCAAGACGATGCGCACGAAGCGGCGGTGTGCTGCGGAGGGAATGTGCAGCATGCGCAGCATGTCGCGGATGCTCAAGTCAAGGAAGGTGTCTTTTACCGTAGCGCCACGTGGCGGGCGAGTCTCCGGTGTCTTCATCAACCAGATAGCGGTGGCGACGGTGAGCAGGATGTGCAGGATATAGGCTAGGTGGGTAGGCCATGGCCCCCACTGGGCCAGCACCGAGGCGAGGCCAGCCCCGATGAGGAAACCGAGGGTCAGGCACATCGAAGCGTGGCGCGGTCCAGCGGCGGGGTCGCCGCCGGCGCGGGTGATAAGCTCCGCCACCCACGTGGAGCCGACCGCCATGACGATGCCTAGAGCTAAGCCACACATGATGCGGCCCACGGCGATGACGAGTGGCTCGTTCGGTGCGATGGATAGAAGGAAGGAACCTAGAAGCGATAGTGGTGCGGCAGGCAGCATCGTGGGGCGGCGGCCGATGTAGTCAGAAAGCGGGCCAGAGATAAGCAGTGCAGGCACGATGCCGAGCACATAAGCGGCTAGGAGCCCGTTGACGGTGACCTGCGAGAAGTGTGATTGCTCGCGGTACATAACTAGGAGAGGGGTGAACTCATTGCCTCCCCACGCCACGGCAACCATGCTGCCGGCGACGGGAAACCATGAGTGTTTGGCAAACTTTTCGGTCATAGTTGATTCCTCGAGTTGGTTAGGTGGGTATCCAATGCAGAAAGGTAGGCGTCGAGGTCGCCGGTGCGGAGGGCATCGGCAAGCGTGCGGTGCTGATCCACGAAGGTGCGGGCGCGGGCCACGTTGCGGCCAATGGCTGTGGCGGTAAAACGCTGTTGGCGCTCGCGCAACTGGTGTCCCAGTCCCGCCAGCAGGCTATTCGCCCCGCCATCCATGATGATCTGGTGGAAACGTGCGTCCAGCTGGGCATAGGCGCGTAGGTCTGCGCCATCCAACGCCGTGTCTTGTTCCGTGATGGTCGCGTCTAGCTGATCAGCGATGTCCGCGCGCTCGGCATCAGGCATGGCGCAGATTTTCTCAGCGCAGTGCCTGTCTACGAGTAAGCGCGCCTCATAAACCTCGCGGATTTCCTGCGGGCTAATCGGCACGATAAGTGCACCTCGCCTGGGATAGAGCTGGAGGAAGCCTTCGACCTCTAGGCGCAGGAAAGCCTCGTGCATTGGGGTGCGACTAATCCCCATCTCGGTAGCCAGGGAGGCCTCGGAAAGCATCTGCGAGGGCTCGAAGGAGCCGTCGATGATCTTCTCTTTGACGAAGTCATAGGCGCGCTCCGCAGCGGGCTGCATTCGTTCATTGGACATGCATCCATCTTGCATACAAGCTTGCATGCAAGCAAGCGTGAAGGTGTACTTTGTGGGGAACGAATCTAGTTAGGCAATCGTGTGACGTGGCACGTATCGGGGTCGAAGAGTAAGCCGTTGCCCATGCCGACCCAGCCGATGAAGGGGGCGTCGGCAAGCGTGAGCGGCGAATGTACATGTCCAAGGATCCAGGCGTCGGCACCGCAAGCCCGTAGCTGGTCTACAGAAAGTGGTAGACAGATGGCGTGGGAAAACTCGCCGGTGACGGAGGAGTGCAGGAGGCCAAGAAAGGGTGCGTCGCTGGGTCGCGGCGGAAGCTGGAGGCGGCGCAGGTCCGGATCGGTTGCGGCCGCTGCGCTAAGCACTGTGGTCTCCCCAATCTGAAAGGTATGTACTTGCGTGCTATGCACGGTGACCTCGGGCGGGAAGTCTAGCTCATGGTGAGTATCGTGATTTCCGGAAATGAAGTGGACTTCGTTGAAAAGCTCGACAGCACGGTCCAAAACGGTGCGGACCTGGGGCACACACTCGCTCGCTGTGGCATTACGGTCGATGATATCGCCTAGGCACACGCACGCCGTAGCACCGCTATTGGCGGCAGCCTCAAGTTCTTGAAGGGCCCAGCGCAGTCCAGGGGAGTCAGGGTGGCCTAGGTGCAGATCGGCAAAGACAAAGATGCTAGCGGGCATGTGCGGTCTTTCGGGTGCGCCACCACGTGCTAGCTACCAAGTCAACGGTGGACTTGCCGCGGAGATTGGTCTCGGGGCAGGCCTTATTGCCGGCGAATTCGCGCTTTCTGCCGCGCAAGACTACGTGTGGTGAGTTCATATCTAGAAAATGCCTTCCTTAAAAAGGACCCGTAAAAGATAAAACCGTGACATTGCAGGGGAGTGGCCCGAAGATGGAAAGCAATCAAAGCTTTAATTAACGGCACATAAACGCTCTGGGGGACGCCTATTAGACTGGGCTGCATGCAACGCTGGGTTCTACACATCGACATGGACGCATTTTTCGCCTCCGTCGAGCAGCTGACCCGGCCTACGCTGCAGGGGCGCCCGGTTTTGGTGGGCGGTACCAGCGGGCGCGGCGTGGTGGCAGGCGCCTCCTACGAGGCGCGCGTGTACGGTGCGCATTCGGCCATGCCGATGTACCGCGCGCAGCAGCTCGTTGGGCTGCGCGCGGTAGTGGTGCAGCCGCGCCGAGTGGTCTACTCCGCTGCCTCGCGCCGGGTATTCGACATCATCGCGCAACACGTGGAGGTCATCGAGCAACTTTCCATCGACGAGGCCTTTATGGAACCCGCCGCCCTGCAAGGCGCGAGCGCGGATGAGGTCAAGCGCTGGGCGGATGAATTGCGCGCGCTCATCCGTAAGGAGACGGGGCTGCCGTGCTCCATCGGTGCGGGTTCGGGTAAGCAATTTGCCAAGATTGGCTCAGGCGAGGCGAAACCCGATGGCACCTTCGTCATCCCGGCCGAGCGCCAGCTTGAGATGTTGCACCCGCTTGCGGTGAACAAGCTATGGGGAGTCGGCCCAGTGACCGGCGCGAAGCTGAATTCCATTGGGGTGGAAACCATTGGACAGCTCGCGGCGATGACGCGCAAGGAAGTGGAGATTTCTATCGGCAGCGTGGTAGGTCTGCAGCTGTGGCAGCTGGCCCGCGGTATTGATGACCGAGAGGTAGCGCCGCGCGCTATTTCTAAGCAGATTTCTACCGAGCACACCTACCCGAAGGATTTGCTAACCGTGCCGGAGGTCGATGCAGCTATAGCCCGCGCGGCGGAGGGCGCGCACCGCCGGCTGCTCAAGGACGGGCGTGGCGCACGCACCGTGACGGTGAAGCTGCGCATGGCGGACTTTCACATCGAGTCACGCTCAACTACCTTGCCGTACGCGACTGACGACGCCGCCGTGCTCACCGCCGCCGCTTTCAAGCTCGCCCGCTATCCCGATGAGCTCGGGCCCATTCGCTTAGTGGGAGTAAGCTATTCCGGGTTAGAAACCGCCCGCCAGGACGTGCTCTTCCCGGAATTGGACCGCGAAATCGTGCGGCCCGCACCGGCAGATACGGACTATGAAACCGGGGTGAGCGATGACGTTACGCCGCCAGTACCGACACCGACGGTGACGGTGGAAGAAGAAACCGATAACCAGTGGCACGCAACGCAGGACGTATTCCACCCCGAATACGGCCACGGCTGGATTCAGGGCGCCGGGCATGGGGTAGTGAGCGTGCGCTTTGAAACCCGTGCCACGGGGCCCGGCCGTACCAAGTCATTCGCGGCCGATGACCCCGCGCTCGTGCCGGCGGATCCGCTCGACTCGCTTGATTGGCAGGATTGGCTCACCGCCGAAGACTAAGCATTTACTGTCGGAATAGCTCAGCTGGGTCGGTGCCAGTGGCCAGTGCCGCTGCCAGCAAGATTCGCGCCTGGCTCGGGCGGAAAGACCCGGCGTTAATAGCGCCCAGTTTCCCAAGGCTCGCGCCACCGCCGTCGCCGCCGTAGGCCAGCGCTGTTGGGCCGTAGGGCGTGCGGGTAGAAATGACGACGGGGAGGCCGGCGCGGAGGGCGTCGGCAAGCGCGCGGCCCATGTCCTCGCCCATATTGCCCGAGCCCATGGCCTCGATAATGAGGCCGCTGGCAGGGGAATTGGCGGCGGCATCAACCAGCAGGCGCCCGGCCCCCGGATAGGCTGGGATGATCTCCACCGGATGCGGCGCCAGCGGGGCAGGAGCTAGGCGCGGCGTGGTGCCAGGGATACCCAGAGACTCGAATCCGCGCAGGTCACTGGTGTGTCGCTTGCGCGCACCGCGCGCCGGAATGCTCGCACCCCCAAAGCAGAGGAATACCCCGGCGCGCCCGCTGGCTGCAAGATTGCGGGCATCGCGCAGGTTGCTAGGGCCGTCCGCCGCGGGGTGATCGTGGGAACGCTGCGCACCAGTAAGCACGATGGGCTTTGCACCGCTACAGAAAATCTCCAGCGCCAACGCGGTCTCTTCCATCGAGTCGGTGCCATGGGTGATGATTACACCGTCGATGTCCTCCCGCGACGTTTGGGAATTAACCACCGCGATGAGCTCATCGAGGTCCGCCAAAGTGATAGAGGAGGAGTCGAGTTGCCGAAACTCCACTACCTCGGCGTCGATATCTGCGGCTAGGGTCGCGCCGGAGACGGTGGGAACAAGGGAACCATCGGCTGTGGTGGTACACGCTATTGTGCCGCCGGTGGCGATCAAAGCAATTCGGGTCATGTATCTAAGGTTAAAGAAATCTGCGTCCACGCGGCGGGCGCAATCCGGAAAAGGGTGGTGCAGCTGTAAACTGATGGGAGTTTGGAACCCACACGTGAGGAGTTAGAAGTGAAATTCCGCAAGTTTAGCGCCGCGTGCCTCGCACTGACCGCGGCTACCGCCCTGGCCGCCTGCTCTTCCGACGATGAGCAGGACAATTCCGCCGCCGCCAACACCGAGGCACAGGAATCCGCTTCCTCGGACGGCGATTCCGCCGCCCCCGCGCTGCCGTCCCCGGCCGACCTAAACGCAATTTTGGCCAAGGCCACCGACCCCAATGCCTCCGAGCAAGAAAAGACCTCCACCGTGCAAGGCGGCGAGACCGCGCCGGAAATCTTTGACACTATGGCAAAGTCCAAGGCGGAATCCGGCGCTGAATTCGAGGTCGTTGATCCTGTACTGCCGGGCTATGACCCGCAGTCCGTGCTTACCACCGTGAACTTCACCACCGCTGACGGCCAGCAGCAGACCGCAGAACAGGTGGAGTTTGTGTATGAAAATGGCACCTGGAAGCTTTCCAAGGCTTGGGCTTGCACGCTTATCCAAAACACGGTGCCGCCAGAGCAAGTTCCAGAAATGTGTGCGGACACTGGCGCCGGTGCCTCCGCACCTGCCCCGGCTCCGGCCGAGGGCGACGGTGCACCCGCGGAAGGCGATGCCCCCGCTGCTGGTGCCGAGCAGGCCCCGGCAGAGGCTCCTGTAGAAGCCCCGGCCGAGTAACTAGGAAAAGTTCAGCTCCGTCAGGCTCGACTGCACCACGCGCAGCTCCGAGCCGGCGGCACCATAAATGACCTTAGTGTCGAAAGACACGTCACCGTCTACGGGCAGCGGCTTGCTCAAATCCACCGTGATGCTGCCCTTGGATTTGGTGCTGGAATCTAAAACCTTGAGCTCTTTGTTCTCCAGCTCCGTGCCCTGGGCCTGGCCTTCAAAGGACAGTGCGCCTAGCGAGGGCCGCTGTTCTACCTCTACGTTTAGTTTCACTCGGTCGCCATCGATGGAATCGACCGTATAGCGCGTGGTCTGCAGCAGGGTAGACTCGCCGGTCACACGCGAATCCACCGACCAGCTCGCGCCCTTGCCCACCTCCTCGGTAGGGAAAACTACGGGTAGGGCCGTCAGCTTCATAATCGCCTGTTCGACGGAGCCGCGGGCATCATCCGTGGCATTCTGGGGCGCAGCTAGGCGCAGCGAATTCATCTGGCCGGTGTCCTGGCCACGCCAACCGAATTGGAATCCCTCCGCCGAGGAGACGTCTTTATCTCCGGTAGATTCTGGAGTTCCGGCCGTGACGAAGGCATTGCGGCTGGCTGGTAGCTGGTCTTCGACGTCCTCGCTGGCCTTTTCTACCTTGGCCGATAGCGGCAGGGTAGTAGTGGTGGAATCGACGTCGGCGGCCTGAAACTTCTCAGCTGCGGACTTTTTGAGCAGGTCCTGCGCAAAGCCCTCGGTAACGCGGTAGTTTAGGTCCTGCGTGGAGTCGATATCGCGGTATTCCAGGAGTTTTTTCTCTCCGGTTCCGGGATTGTCCACGGTGACGCGCGGGGCGTCGATGGTCAGGCCTACGGGTTGTTCCACCGCCGGGCCTGGCTTTTCAGAGGAACACGCCGTAAGCGCTACGGCGGCTGTGGTCAGGGCTGCAAAAACTTTGACTCGAAACACGCTTACCAAAATACCGGACGCTCCCGTTTAGAATAGACCGGGTGAGTCAAAAACGAAGGAGCAAGACAGGACTTATCGCCGCAGTAGTCATTGCCGTGGCGCTGGTGGATCAAGCCGTGAAGCAGGTAATGCTCTCCATCCTTAACGAGGGCGAACCCTTGCCGGTGATTGGGGACTGGTTCCGTTTTACGCTGCTTTTTAATCCTGGTGCCGCCTTTTCCATGGGCGGGGAGGGATCTACGTGGCTGTTTACTACCATCCAATTGGTCTTTGTGCTCGGCGTGGCCGTAGCCGCCCCGCGCATTACCCACTCCGGTCAGGCAGTAGGCCTAGCGCTCATTGCTGGCGGTGCGCTGGGTAATTTTGCCGACCGCATCTTCCGCGCCCCCGGCTTCTGGTTCGGGCACGTGGTGGACTATATTTCGGTTGGCTCTTTCGCCGTGTTCAATATCGCAGATGCGGCTATCACCTGCGGAGTGGTGCTTTTCATTATCACCATGGTGCTGGAGGAAAGGAAGGCCGAGCATGAATAGGCAGATGCGCAGCTTCCCCATCCCCGAAGGGCTAGAAGGCATGCGTGCCGACGCCGCCCTGGCCAAGCTCCTTGGCCTCTCCCGCAGCGCCACCGCGCAGCTATGTGCCGAAGGCAGCGTCACCATCGATTCCCAGGAGCTGGGCAAGTCCGAGCGTTTGATTTCCGGCAACGTGGTCTCCGTGCTTTTGCCGGAGCCAGAAAAGCCGCTGCTGCCGCGCGAAGAGCTGGTCGAGGGCATGGACGTGCTCTACAGCGATGCCGATATCATCTGCGTGCATAAGCCGGTGGGCGTGGCCGCGCACCCCAGCGTGGGTTGGGACGGGCCGACGGTGATCGGCGGGCTGCGCGCGGCCGGCTATACCGTGGCTTCGTCCGGGCCGACCGAGCGCCAGGGAATCGTGCACCGCCTCGATGTGGGTACATCTGGCGTGATGGTCGTGGCTTCCTCGGAGCGCGCCTACTCTGCGCTCAAGCATGCCTTTAAGTATCGGAGCGTGAAAAAGACTTACCACGCTGTGGTCCAAGGCCTGCCAGATCCCATTGAGGGCACCGTCGATGCGCCCATCGGCCGCCACCCCAAGTCGGGCTGGAAATTCGCCGTGCTTGACGACGGCAAAGCGGCCGTCACCCATTACAGCCTCATCGAGGCCTTCCGCGAGGCCAGCCTTATCGAAGTGCACCTGGAGACTGGCCGCACCCACCAAATCCGCGTCCACATGTCTGCCACCGGGCACCCGTGCGTGGGCGATCCCATGTACGGCTCCGATCCGAACCTGGCCAAGCGCCTTGGACTCGAGCGGCAGTGGCTCCACGCGGTAAAACTCGGCTTTACCCACCCCGGCACCGGCAAATGGTTCGAGATTCAGGCACCATATCCAACCGACCTCGATCATGCCTTGGAGGTGCTGCGGGGATGAGGGAGGTCTACCGGCGGCGTCGGCTAGCGGCGTTGGCGGTGCTCGCGGTGCTTTTTCTGGCGGTGCTCGCGCTCTTCGGTGCCTTGGGGACACAGGCTTCTTCGCAGGTGCAAGGAGACCAGCTCGGCCCGGATGGGGAATCGCGAGCGGAATATATTGCGCGCGTGGCGGGCAGCGACATTCCCAATGAGCCTGCCTACGCCCTGGTTACCTTCGACGAGGATCTGCCGCCCGTAGCCGCCGCGGCCGCCGTTGCCGCAGCCCCGCGCATGGACGCCATCCTTATCGGATCCACCGCCCCCATCGACGTCCCCGAACCTACAGCCGGTGAGGATCGCGCCGCTGTCATCCAGCGCGCCTTCGACCGCATCGGTGCCTCCTATGGGCAGCGTCCCACCGCGGTGAGCGCGGCCGTGGTGTGGGGGTCGGGCGCCCAGCTTGCCGACGTCGCCTCCACCCCCTCCGTCGCCGCCGTCGAACCCGCGCCTGCCGACGCCGCCTGGGGCAGCTTCGCTATCCGCCCTCCCAGCTAATTTCGCCTTCTGTGCCCCCGCAGCGCTTTTAGCATCAGGGGCATGGAACATATACGGGCCTATATCGCGGCACTCAACTCGGCAATGGATATCCTCGCCGAGGCCGCCGCCGTTTCTGCTGCCGACCTTGCCGCCGCCGGCATGCCCGATGCCGCAGCGGACAATATTGCCCAGCTCGCGCAGGTCTACTTCGGCCCCACCAGCTTTCGCCGCCGCCAACGGCGCGCGGTGGATGGGGCGCGTCTTAACAGGCATTCACTGCCGACGCTGGAGGTCATCGAAAAGCATGCTCGGCGCGCGCCCACCCAAGCCCGCGCCTGGGCCCTGCGCGCCGAGCTCACCCATATCGCGTGCGATACGCGGGAGATGGAAAGGCGTGCCCGCAAGAAGCTGCGTGAGATGCGCGCGCCGCGCGAACCCAAGCCGGGGGTGCGGTTGCGGCGCCGCGCCGCCGGAAAGCCGTGGACGCTGTCTATTACCGGCCCTTCCGCGCTGATTGCAGAACTCCACCAGCATGCCGGCTCGCTTGCCGACGTCGCCTCTTTCTTCCGCACCGGCGCCTCTACCTCTACCGTGCGCACTAATGTTGTGGTGCCACTAGATAAATTGGTCGGCGTGGCCCATGGCAGTGATGATGTGGTGCTGACCATGACCAACGGCGCGCAGATAACCGGTGCCGAATTGGCCCAGCGCGCGCTGGCAGAGGAGGGGTTTGTCACCCTGCTGCATCCCGTGGAAGGTCCGGTGAATCTGTACCGCATGCGCCGCGGGGCGACCTGGAAGCAGTTTATGATGGCCGCGGCGGAAAACCCCACCTGCCCGGTTAAGGGCTGCCACAAGCCTGCCGATGAGTGCCAAGTCCACCACATATTCAGCTGGGCCGGCGGCGGGTGGACGAACGCGAAGAACCTCACCACCGCCTGCGCTTATCACAATGGCCGCAATGACGATCATCGCACCGGCCCGCCGCGCAACGGACGCTTTGAGCGCACGGCCCACGGCGTGCGCTGGGTCAACCCCTGGGAAGAGCCCCCGCCGGATCTGGTTGACACTAGCCCTACCTAGGTAGGCTAGACCTATGTTCTCGCAGCAGCCTTTTTCGCAGTGGATGCCCAACTACAAGTTTGCTTATATCGCCGCCTGGGTTGCGGCGGTGGTCTCCGGCATCGCACTGCTTATTGGCCTCGTTTCCGGCGGCACCCCGATGACGCTGGTGTTTTCGGGGATCGTGTGTGCCTATGGCATCTTCCTTATCGCAGTGATGCCCCGCTGGGCACTAAAAGCGGAGGAAGAGCAGGCCGCACGACGCCGTGCTCGCGCTGCCCGCGAGGAACTCAAGCGCTCCTAGCCATGCGCACTAGGTCGACCACGTAGATTGCTACGGCTAAGCCGATGATGCCGAAACCGATCCACCGGTGGGTCGAAAAGTGCTCGTGGGTGACGAAAAGCGCCCATAGCATTTGCATGATGGGGGTGAGGTATTGGAGCATGCCGATCGTCGATAAGCGTAGCGTCCGCGCGCCCTCTGCAAAGCAAAGAAGCGGCAGTGCGGTGATTAAGCCGGCGCTCACCAAAAGCAGCGCGTGGCCGGTTCCTTCGCTAGCGAAGGTGCCCTGGCCGCTACTTTCTAGCCACAGGATGTAGCCCACCGCTAGTGGTGACATCACGAGCGCCTCCGCTGCCACCGAGACGGCCGAGGATACCCGCACCTGCTTTTTGAGCAGCCCATAAATCCCGAAGCTGAAGGCCAATAACAGCGAAATATAGGGCGCCTGGCCGGTAAAGAATGTCAAATACAGCACCGCGATGGCCGCAACCCCCACCGCGCCGGCCTGCCACGGCCGCAGCCGCTCTTTCAAAAACACCATGCCGAGGGCAACTGATACGAGGGGATTGATGAAGTACCCCAGCGCCGCATCGGCTACGTGGTTGCTATTAATCGCCACCACGTAGGTGCCCCAATTAGCCGTGATGAATACTCCCGCGGCCGCGAGCCAGCCCCACGTGCGCTTGTCCATGCGCACTAACTCGCGCCATCGGCCGGCGAGGCACAAAAATCCCGTGACCAACACCGCGGTCCACAGCACGCGGTGGGCCAAGATTTCTAAAGGCGATGCCGGCAACAAGAGAGGGAAGAACGCGGGGAAAATCCCCACATGATGTAGGCGGCCAGCGTGTAGAGCATCACAAAATAATAGCCCATTTTGACCGCCCCGCTATGATGAGCCGCATGGCCAAAAACTCCTCCTTCGTCCACCTGCACAACCACACCGAGTTTTCCATGCTGGACGGCATGGCCAAGGTCGATATGCTGGCAGACGAGGTGGTCCGCCAGAAAATGCCGGCCGTAGGCATGACCGACCACGGCAATATGTACGGCTCCGATGCCTTCTACCGCCGCATGACCGGCGCCGGTATCAAGCCCATTATCGGCATCGAGGCGTATATGGCACCGGAGTCTCGCTTCAATAAAAAGCGCGTGCTGTGGGGCACACCGGACCAAAAGCGCGACGATGTTTCCGCTTCCGGCGCCTACCTCCACCAGACAATGATTGCGGAAAACGCGACCGGCCTGCGCAACCTTTTTACCCTGTCCTCGTTGGCCTCCTATGAGGGCCAGCTGGGCAAGTGGCCGCGCATGGATGCTGAGCTCATCGCGGAGCATGCTGACGGCATCATTGCCACCACCGGCTGTCCTTCGGGCGATGTCCAGACCCGACTGCGCCTAGGCCAGTTCAATGAGGCGCTTGAGGCTGCGGCCATGTGGCAAGACATCTACGGCAAAGATAACTTCTTTTTGGAGTTGATGGACCATGGGCTGGACATCGAAAAGCGCACGCGCGATGGCCTATTAGAGATCGGCCGCAAGCTGGACCTGCCGCCGCTGGTGACCAACGACTGCCACTACGTTTTGGAATCCCAGGCGCCGGCGCACGAGGCGATGTTGTGCGTGCAGACCGGCAAGACCTTTATGGACCCTGATCGCTTCAAGTTCGGCGGCACCGGCTACTACATTAAATCGGCCGCGCAGATGCGCGAGACCTGGGACGATATGATTCCAGATGGCTGCGATAACACGCTGTGGATTGCCGAGCGTGTACAAGACTATGGCGAGATTTGGGAAGAACACACCCACGATCGCATGCCTATTGCCGACGTCCCCGAGGGCCACACCCCAACTTCCTGGCTCACCCACGAGGTTATGGAGGGCCTGCAAGCTCGCTTCCCCGGTCAGGATGTTCCGGAGGAGTACATCGAGCGCGCGAAGTATGAGATTTCCGTTATTGAGATGAAGGGATACCCGTCCTACTTCCTTATCGTGGCCGAGCTCATCAAGCACGCGCGCTCGGTGGGCATTCGTGTGGGGCCAGGCCGTGGTTCGGCGGCCGGCGCGCTTGTCGCTTACGCGCTGACCATTACCAATATCGACCCCCTGGAACATGATCTCCTCTTCGAGCGATTCTTGAATCCCGAGCGCCCGTCCGCCCCCGATATCGATATCGACTTCGATGACCGCCGCCGCGGCGAAATGATCACCTACGCGGCCGAGCGCTGGGGCGAGGACAAGGTGGCGCAGGTGATTACCTTCGGCACGGTGAAGACGAAGCAGGCCATTAAAGACTCCGCCAAGGTGCACTTTGGCCAGCCTGGCTTCCAGATGGCCGACCGCATCAACGCGGCGTTGCCACCTGCGATCATGGCCAAAGATATTCCGCTTAAGGGCATCACGGACCCGGATCACGAGCGTTATTCTGAGGCCACCGAGGTTCGCCAGATGGTGGAATCCGACCCGGATGTGAAAAAGATTTATGACACGGCTAGGGGCTTGGAAGGCGTCGTCAGGCAGGCGGGCGTGCACGCCTGTGCGGTGATTATGGCCTCGGTCCGCCTCATGGACCACATCCCCATGTGGAAGCGCCCAGCCGACGGCGCCTACATTACTGGTTGGGACTACCCGGCGTGTGAGGCCATCGGCCTGCTGAAGATGGACTTTTTGGGCCTGCGCAACCTCACCGTTATCGGCGATGCGATTGAAAACATCAAGCGCAACCGCGGCGAAGAAGTTCACTTGGAGCAGCTGCATGCCGACGACCCCAAAGTCTCCAAGGTCTATGACCTGCTCTCGCGCGGCGATACGCTGGGCGTCTTCCAGCTCGACTCCGGTGGTATGCAAGAGCTGCTCAAGCGCATGAAGCCTACCGGCTTTAAAGATATTGTGGCATCCCTTGCGCTCTACCGCCCGGGACCGATGGGTGTGAACGCCCACTGGGACTATGCGGACCGCAAGAACGGCCGGAAGGAAATCACCCCGATTCACCCGGAGCTAGAAGAGCCGCTGAAGGAAATCCTGGATGAGACCTACGGCCTCATCGTCTACCAGGAGCAGATCATGCGTATCTCGCAGAAGGTCGCCAACTACACGGCCGGCGAGGCAGATGGCTTCCGTAAGGCGATGGGTAAGAAAAAGCCCGAAGTGTTGGCCCAGCAGTACGACAAGTTCTGGGGCGGCATGCAAGAAAACGGCTATTCAAAGTCCGCCATGGATGCGCTTTGGGGCACCATCGAGCCCTTCGCGTCCTACGCGTTTAATAAGTCCCACGCCGCGGGCTATGGCCTGGTGTCTTTCTGGACGGCCTACCTCAAGGCCTACTACGCACCGGAATACATGGCCGCGCTGTTGACCTCGGTGGGCGATAAGAAAGACAAGTCTGCCATCTACCTTTCGGACTGCCGCCACCTGGGCATTAAGGTGCTCCCGCCTTCCGTCAATGAGTCCGAAGAAGACTTCCAGGCGGTGGGAGAGGATATCCGCTTCGGCATGGGCGCTATCCGCAACGTCGGCTCGGAAGTGGTGGAATCCATCATTAAGTCGCGCCACGACAAGGGCGCGTTTACCTCGTTTGGTGACTACCTGGACAAGATCGAGCTGACCGCCTGTACTAAGCGCGTAACAGAAGCGCTCATCAAGGCCGGTGCCTTCGATGACTTGAACCACCCGCGCAAGGGTCTCATGCTCATTCATGAGGACGCGGTGGATGCAGTGCAAACCACCAAGAAGGCCGCTGATAAGGGCCAGTTCGATCTCTTCGCCGGAATCGGCGGAGGAGAAGATAACGAGGTCGCCAATGCCTTTGCCATGGATATCCCAGAAGATGAGTGGGACCGAAAACACGAGCTTGCCCTCGAACGCGAGATGCTTGGCTTGTACGTGTCCGGCCACCCGCTCGATGGCTTCGAAGAGGCGCTGGCCGCGCAAACGGATACCCCGCTGACTAAGATCCTCAACGATGAGGTGCGCAACGGCCAAGAGCTCATCATCGGTGGCATCATCTCGGGCGTGGACCGCCGCTTCTCCAAGCGCGATGGCTCCCCATGGGCCATTGTCACGGTGGAAGACCACAACGGCGCGCAGGTGGAAATCTTGGTATTCAACAAGGTCTACTCTCTCGTCGCCCCGCAGATTGTGGAGGACAACATCATCTTGGCACGCGTGAACGTCAAGATTCGTGATGAGCGGCGTTCCCTGTTCTGCTCCGATATTCGCGTCCCAGACCTCGGCCCGGGCGGGGGTGCGGGCCTGCCGCTGCGCCTGACTATGCGCACGGACCAGTGCACCATGGAAAATATTGCCCGGCTCAAGCAGGTTCTGCTCAAAAACCAGGGCGAGTCGGACGTGTATCTCGAGCTTGTCGACGGCTCCGAGTCCACCACCATGATCCTCGGCGACCACCTGCGCGTGGAACGCTCCGGCAACCTCATGGGCGATCTCAAAGCCACTATGGGCGCGGGCATCTTAGGCTGAATCTAATTTCGGTGGCCGGCGACCCCCTCCACTAATATAGACAGCACAGTCTATTTTGATGGAGGAAACCTGATGGTTTGTAAGATTCGCACTACCCATGTCGGCTCGCTGCCGCGCACCCCGGAGCTCCTGGAGGCCAACCTGAAGCGCGGGGAGCTGCCGGCCGCGGAGTTCCAGGGGATTTTGGAGGCTGCGGTGGCGGACGTCGTCAAGCGGCAGCTTGATCTGGGCCTCGATATCATTAACGAGGGCGAATACGGCCATATCACCTCGGGCGCTGTGGACTATGGCGCATGGTGGAATTACTCATTTAGCCGCCTGGGCGGGCTGACGATGACGGATACCGACCGCTGGGAATCGGCTGAGGTAGTGCGCTCGAAACCGGGGGAGCCGCGGCTGACGTCGTTTATTGACCGCCGCGACCGCGCGCTGTTCTCCGAGGCCTACAACGACCCGGATTCTGGCATCTTCACCGGCCGAGCCAAGGTGGCAAACCCAGAATTTACCGGCCCGGTAACCTACATCGGACAAGATGAGGTCGCCGCCGATGTCCGCCTGCTTGCCGACGCCCTACCTTCCGGCACCCCAGGCTTCATCGCCGCCCTTTCCCCCGGTTCGGCTGCGCGCCTTAACAATCGTTACTACGACGATGAGCACCAGCTGCTTGCCGACGTCGGCCGTGCCATGCGCACTGAATACCAAGCCATCACCGATGCCGGGCTCACTGTGCAATTCGATGCACCCGACCTGGCCGAGGCCTGGGACCAAATCAACCCGGAGCCAACCGTAGAGGACTTCCGTGGCTTCATTCGTGAGCGCATCGATGTCCTTAATGATTCCATCGCCGGCCTGCCCAAGGAACAAACGCGCCTGCACATCTGCTGGGGCTCCTGGCACGGCCCGCACGTAACCGACGTCCCATTTGCAGATATCATCGAGGAAATTTTGCGGGCCGAGGTCGGCGGATTCTCTTTCGAAGCCGCGTCACCGCGTCACGCGCACGAATGGCGCGTGTGGCAGGACCACGCGCTGCCGGAAGGCACCGTGATTTACCCAGGCGTGGTTTCGCACTCCACCAACGCGGTAGAGCATCCGCGCCTCGTGGCAGATCGCATCATCCAATTCGCCGAGGTAGTAGGCCCTGAAAATGTTATCGCGTCGACCGATTGCGGTTTGGGCGGTCGCCTGCACCCCCAGATTGCGTGGGCGAAGCTGCAATCTTTGGTAGAAGGCGCTGACATCGCTACCCGCGAACTGTTCTAAAACGCCGAAAGCCGCTCCGAAACTCCGGAGCGGCTTAATCTGTGGCGTTTAGAAGCGCACGCCCAGCTGCTTGAGGGCGTTCTTCATCGGCTCCAGCACAGCCGGGTTTACCGTGGCAACCATGTTGAAGGCCTGCAGCAGCGCAGCCACGAGGCTGGCTGCCACGGTCACCCAGCTCGTGACCTCGAGGAACTTTTCGGGGGTGGAAGAGCCCCAAATAGGCAGACGCTCAAGTGCCTCGATCTGGTGCTGCTCCGCCTCCTTGGCGACGCAGTCCGGCTCCTTGGGCATTCCGGAAGAACCGTAGCCATTGGCAAGGCCCTGCATAAGCTCCTGCGGGGTGCGAGCGGAAGATCCGAGCTCGCCGCTCTTGATCTTTTTGAGGTGCTCTTCCTTGTCCTTGTCGACCTCGGCCTGGCACTCAGCCGAAAGTTGCTTTGGCTGCTCTTCTGTGGCAGAAGCGGTAGCTGGTGCGACGAGGCCTGCTGCCACGGCGGTGGCGGCCAGGCCAACGGGGCGCGCGGACACAGAGTTAATCTCCCTGTTACCACCGGCGGAGATGGCGCCGATCTTGTGCGGGTGGGAGGGATCGGAACCATCTAAGATATCGACCTCGCCGGAGCGCGCATTGACGGTGAGGACGCGCTGGGACGCGGCGTGATAAGCGACGATTTCGGCGGCCGATTTGCCCAGCACACCCGATTCATGAGAACCGATGGGGTTAAGCTGCAGCGCAGCGGTGGGCGCGGAATGCTCCAGCACGTTATCCACGACGTGGGCATGCGCGGCAGGGGAGCAGGCGAGGACGAGCGAGGAGGTAACGCAGAGAGAGATGCGTTTGAGCATAGATATTCCTTTCTTGTGGTTATGTCCACTATTGCCTACGTAGGTAACGGTGCAACTAAAGGCCAGTGAATTTCCAGTGAATGGGTAGACTGTCAAGACATGACTGATTCGACCATCCATGCATCCGATATCCAGCAGGCTCAGGCACGGATTAGCTCGGAAATCGCCCCGACTCCGCTGCAGTATTGCGCCCGGCTTTCGGCCGAGACGGGCTGCGAGGTCTACCTCAAGCGGGAGGATCTGCAGGACGTGCGCTCCTATAAGATTCGTGGCGCGTTAAACGGGATGTCGAATCTGCCGCAAGAGCAGCGGCACCGGGGAATTGTTACGGCCTCGGCCGGCAATCATGCGCAGGGCGTGGCTTATGCCTGCCGCACAATGGGAATCGCCGGCAAGATTTTTGTGCCAGAGCCCACGCCAATGCAAAAGCGCGACCGCATCCTGGTTCACGGCGGCGACCAAGTAGAACTGGTGGTAGTTGGTTCCAACTTCGATGAGGCAGCCGCAGCCGCGCATGCCGACGCCGCCGAGCGCGACGCCGCCTTCATCGAGCCCTTCGACGCCCGCGATACCATCACCGGGCAGGGCACCGTAGCCGCAGAGGTTCTCGCGCAGCTTTCGGCCAAGGGCAAGTCGCCCGATGCCGTTGTCGTTCCCGTAGGAGGCGGTGGCCTGATTTCTGGCATCACCTCCTATCTGGCGGATATGGCACCGGATACTCGGGTGGTGGGCATGGAGCCGGAAGGGGCGGCGTCGCTAAGAGCGGCATTTGACCACGGGGGCCCAGTCACGCTGGATGCGGTCGACCCCTTCGTTGATGGCGCGGCCGTAAAGCGCTTGGGCGCGCTGCCCTATGAGATTTTGGACGCCAATCGCGAGCGCCTGAGCTTTGACACCGTGTCCGAAGGCGCGGTGTGCACGGACTTGCTCAACCTGTATCAAAATGAGGGCATCATTGCCGAGCCGGCCGGTGCATTGTCGGTGGCGGGCCTGCATCAGCTGGACCTGAAACCGGGCTCGACGGTGGTATGCGTGATTTCAGGCGGCAATAATGACGTGCTGCGCTATGCAGAAATCATGGAGCGCTCCCTAGTTCACCGGGGCCTCAAGCACTACTTCCTGGTGAACTTCCCGCAGGAGCCCGGGCAGCTGCGCCACTTTTTGCACGAGATTTTGGGTCCGACCGATGACATCACACTCTTTGAGTATCTCAAGCGCAATAACCGGGAAACTGGTGCTGCGTTGGTAGGCTTGCAGCTTAGCCGCGCCGAGGACCTCGACGGCTTGCTGCAACGCATGGGTGAATCCAAGATTTCGGTGCAGTACCTCAAGCCCGGCACCCCCGAGTATGAATTCCTCGTAGCCTAATGCAAAATTCTTATCGTCGCCCCGTAGGCCAGGTTGAACACGACATTGAAATCAAGCGTTCCCGATTTATTACTTTGATCGGTCGCGTCACCAATGAGGAAGAGGCCCGCGCGTTTATCGACGCCGCCCGCACCCGCTTTCCCGACGCCCGTCACCATTGCTCCGCCTACGTCTATCACGTCGACGGCGCAAACCCGGTGGAGCGCTCCTCCGATGATGGCGAGCCCTCCGGCACTGCCGGAAAACCCATGCTGGATGTGGTCAAAGGCTCCGGCATGCTCGATGTCTGCGCAGTGGTAGTGCGCTACTTTGGTGGCATCAAGTTAGGCGCCGGCGGCCTCGTGCATGCCTATGGTGGCGCGGTGAGTGAGGCCATGGAAAAGGTGCGTGCGGTAACCCGGGCGCGCCGGGAGCTTTATGCCGTGGAGTGCCCACATGCAACTGCCGGGCGGGTGGAGGCGGACCTGCGCGGGCGCGGCTATGAGATAACCGATACCGCCTACGCGGCCGCAGTAACCTTTACCGTGGCCGTGCGCCCAGGTGGGCTGGAAGAGCTGGAAGCAACGCTGGCAGCGATCTCGCAGGGCCAGCTCGCGGCGGCAGAAGCTGGCAGCGCGTGGGTTGAGGTAAGATCCTGAACATGAGTATGCAGCAGCGACCGAATAACCCCATTGCGCAGCGCAAGCAGCAGGTGCGCAAGCACTCCCGCAACGCCGTTGTGTGCGTGGTTGCCGGCCTCGGCGTGGGCGCAGTGCTGGGCGTGCTATCTGCGGCAAGTTTCTGGGCCTGGATGTTGGTGGGTGCCATCGTCGCCGTAGTCGGTGGCGGCTATAACTGGCTGAAGATCCAGAAAATCGTCAACGAGAACCACAACCAGTATTAGATGCCGGCACCGCAACCTAGCGGCCGCCCCGTCCGGATTGATGCCTGGGTGTGGGCCGTGCGCATGTTTAAGACCCGTTCGGCGGCCGCGACGGCCGTGCGCGCCGGGCATGTCAAGATAAATGGCGAGGCTGTCAAGCCCTCCCAGCAGGTGGTGCCGGGCGACCGTGTGCGCGTGTGGCGCAATCACCACGAGCATGACCTTGAGGTCTTAGCGACTGTGGCCAAGCGCGTGGGCGCACCCGTGGCGCGTACGTGCTACACGGACCATGCGCCGCCGCCTCCACCCAAGGAGTTTATGCCGTCGGTACCCGTGCGCCCACGCGGGGCGGGCCGACCGACGAAGAAGGAACGACGCGATATGGAGAAATTCCGCGGCGGTTTCCGATAATCAGCCGAAACTAGTGGGCAGCGCGCAAGGCCTTCAGGCGCGCAGTAAGCCGACGCTTGCGGCCCGGGCGGTCGCCGGATTCGGCGGTGGCCTCGATATGCTGCTTGCCAAATTTGTTGAGCAGCAAGTCGTCGATAAGCCGCACCTGGCCGGGACGAAAGCGGTAGCGCATGGCGTCGTGGACGTGGGCAATGGCAGTATCGTCAAGCAGCTGCTCGAGCTGGCTCAAGTGGCGCACGCCGTTTTGCTCCAATAACTCCGCCAAGAATCGGTAGTGCTCCGAGCGCGAGAGCGGGAAACGGTTGCCCAGGATAATGGCCAGCACGCCCGGTAGGGTCTCGGCGGTAAGCTCGACGTCCCGATCGGTTTCCGTACCTGGGGCCTTGAGTGCAGCAATCTCGTCGAATTGCTGGTCCGCAAGCTCGATAAGCCCCGCGGCCAAGGTAAAGAGGCGGTCCACTTCAGGTGAGGGTGGGTTGGGCCCTTGCTTGTAGCGGATATCGTGTT
The DNA here is from genome assembly GCF_030232125.1 of Corynebacterium sp. MSK071. Taxonomy (NCBI): domain Bacteria; kingdom Bacillati; phylum Actinomycetota; class Actinomycetes; order Mycobacteriales; family Corynebacteriaceae; genus Corynebacterium; species Corynebacterium sp. MSK071. The sequence goes on from NZ_JASPJA010000003.1 coordinate 45,479, forward strand.
CAAACTCCGCCCATGCGTGCTGCAGAACGGTGCGAATCTGCACCTCAAAGGTCCAACCTACGTAGTTCGCGAGCTCTTCCATTGCGGCAGCGCTATCTTCGGTCACGGTGAGCACGAGGTGGTGGGAGCCGTAGCCAAAGCCGCCGGAAATGCGGGTCTCGGCTGCTTTATCAACGGAACGCTCGACTTTAAACGATTCACCAAAAACGCTCAGCGCTTCTGGAATCGCGGTGGAGTGAAACAGCGTGACCCGCACCCCCATCACATCGTGGATCTCCTGCCACGGCTGGGGGTAGACAAAATCGCCGTTCTCGCGGCGCTTTTTGGCCTTTGCCTTAAGCGAGGGCCAAGTCTTGACGCGGGTAGAAACGCGGTCGAAGATGATGCCGGCGTCATTGAGGAGATCCTCGATGGCGGTGCGGAAGTCCCCCGCAGCGGTGGGGTGGTTGCGCGCCCAGTCGTGGTACTGGTTGCTTAGCCGCGACATCCTACTTTCCGGCATGGTGCTCCTTTCATAACTCCCGCGGGAATCCGTTAGACCATACTAGCGGGCGCGGGTGGAGCACGGTGCGATGGTAGGGCACGCGCGCGACGGCATCGGCAGCCAGCTGGCAGGCATAGGTGTCCGGCAGGCGGGCAAAAACGAAGAGGGTGGCGGAGTCTGGGACAAGGTAGGTCAGCGAGTGCGAACGCAGGAGGCGGCGCATGTGCTTGTCCAGCACAGTAAATGTTTCTGGGTGAGCGATCCAGGAGGAAATCGGTGCGCCGTGGGAGCGAACCTGTAGGCCCCCGAGGTGGGAGGCGGAAGGGAGCTCGCAGGCAGCCGGACGAGTCCAGAAACGCAGTCCCTGCGAATCGAGGGCGGCGCGTTGCAGATTGTGTGAGGCGTGGTTCCACGCCCGGCGCGTGGAAATGTCCATGTCTGCCAAGCCGCGGTGGCTCAGTCGGCGAAAGCTACGCTTGCCTGGAAAGACAAGCGCCATGGACAGGCTGGGGGAGAGTTGGATGGTGGCAAGGGAATCGCAAAAGCCGTCGTCGGAAAGCCGCTGTTCTTTTAGCCAGGAACGGGCAAAGAGGGCAGGCAGCAGGTTTGCGGTGGTAGGACGCGGCGAACGCAGGGCGACGGTCACGACGGGGCTCTCCAGTGGGGTAGGGTGCAGTCGCCTTTATTGGACTGGAGAAACCGCCGTTTGGTTCCCGGGAAATTTAGAAGGGCGGCTCGGCGTCGAGTTGGAGTTCGGCAAAGAGCTTATCGGCCGGCCAGATGTCGATTTTTTGGCCCTTGGCCTGCAGTTCCTCCGCACGCTTTTCCTTGGAGGTTTTCTTGGCCCATTCGCCCACGATAAGCAGCGTGGTCTTTTTGGTGACGTTTTTGGCTACCTGGCCGCCGCGCTCGGCGATGCCCTGCCACAGCATCCCCTTGTCATAGGGCTCGAAATCACCGGTGAGGGTGACATGCTTGCCATAAAGTGCGCCTTCCGGATCAGCGTCTGGATTGGGCTCGGGGATAGTATCCGGCGTGGCGACAGACTGCCAGGGGGCGGGGCCACCGGACTTCTTTTTTGCCGAGCCGGCCGCACGGGTTTGGTCGCGGAAGTCGGTGCCTGCGCCGAGGTCGGCGCCGGAGGTCGGGGCCGTGTGGGCGCGCAGGACGGGAAGGACGGCCGTGGACTCGAGGCGGCCAAGGGTGAACTCGCGGGCGGTGAATAGATCGCGGATGCTGCCGGTGTGTTCGAAGCGCTCTGCCAAGCGGGCGATGATTTCGCCGGCTGCGCGGGCATCTTCGGTGGCGTCGTGGTGGCTAAAATCCGGAGCGGAAAGGTGGGCTGCGACGGTGGGCAGCTTGTGATTGCGCACCGAAATTACCTTGGCTTTAGAGGCGTCGCGGGCTAGCGCGAGGGAGCATGCCAGCGGCACCGTGGGTACCTCGGCGCCGGCGGCAAGCAGGCCGGAGCGCAGTGCGGTGGAATCGAATTGGGCGTTGTGTGCGACAAGTACGTCGCCGCCGAGGAAGTCGAAGAGCTCCTTGGCGACGTCGGCAAAAGCTGGCGCCCCTTCCACATCGCTCGCGGTTATGCCGTGGATGGAGACGTTGATATCCGCAAAGTGCTCTAGGCCCGGCGGAGGGGTGCACAGCCAGGAACGGGAGTCGGTCTCTTGGCCATCGCGGAAGCGAACCGCGCCGATTTGGCAGATAGAGCCCCAGTTATCATTGGCCGTTTCTACATCCACGGCGGTGAAATCGAGCCCCGGGATGGTGGCGGTGGCGGAGGGGGCCTCGCCGCGCTGGGCGGCGGCGATGGCGCGGGCGACGGCCTGCGGGTCTTGGTGCGGGGCGAAAGCGATGGAACCGGCGGCGCCAAGGTCGAGGGCGCCAAAGCCGGTGGCGGTCGGTTCATTCACGCGCACAGTGTCGATGGAATCGAGCGGGATATCCTGCGTGGCGGGGGCGCCAAGGCTGGTGGCCAGCAGCGTGCGGTGGAGCACGAGTTTATCCGCTGTGACATCGATGAGTACGCCGTGCGCGGGAAATGACACGAGGGGCCTTTCTCTAGGAGTCAAAAACGGGCGGCTCAACCTGACGCAAGATCAGCGTTGAACGCGGTTGCACCGTGATCGTACCCTCTGCCTCAATGAGGGTTTCCTCCGCGGGGTAGCCGCCGGAATCGGCGGTATCGACCATCAGCCGCCAGGTGGCGCCGAGATCCTTGGTAGGCAGGGTGAACTCGATTTCGCCGTCGTGGGAGTTGAATATCATGATGAAGGAATCATCGGTGATACGTTCGCCGCGGGAGGTGGTCTCCGTGATGGCATTGCCATTGAGGTAGACCATAAGAGCGCGGCCGAAATCGTGGTCCCAGTCGTCTTGGGTCATCAGGCGACCAGAGGGGACCAGCCAGGCGATATCGCGTTCTTTTACATCCGCGCCTAGCGGGCCACCGGCCAAGAAGCGTTTGCGGCGGAATACGGGGTGGTGGTTGCGAATGGCCAGCACGCGCTTGGTAAATCCCAGCATCGCGGCGGACTTTTCCTCTTTCAGCATGGACCAGTCCATCCATGCCAGCTCGTTGTCCTGGCAGTAGACGTTATTATTTCCGTCTTGGGTGCGGCCGAACTCATCGCCGTGCGAGAGCATCGGAGTGCCTTGGGAGAGTAGGAGAGTGGTCAGGAAATTGCGTACTTGGCGGCGGCGCAGCTTGCGGATTTCTTCGTTATCGGTGGGGCCTTCTTCACCGCAGTTCCAAGAGCGGTTGAAGGACTCGCCGTCGCGGTTGTCCTCGCCATTGGCCTCGTTGTGCTTGTCGTTATAGGACACGAGGTCGCGCAGGGTGAAGCCATCGTGGGCGGTGATGAAGTTGATAGAAGCGGTGGGGCGGCGGTCATTATCGGCATAAAGATCCGAAGAGCCGGTCAGTCGGGAGGCGAATTCACCCAGGGTAGCGGGCTCACCGCGCCAGAAATCGCGGACGGTATCGCGGTACTTGCCGTTCCATTCGCTCCAAATAGGTGGGAAGTTGCCTACCTGGTAGCCATCGTGGCCAATGTCCCAGGGCTCGGCGATGAGCTTGACCTGGCTGACAATGGGGTCTTGTTGGACAAGGTCGAAGAAGGTAGCGAGCTTATCGACGTCGTCAAGCTCCCGCGCCAAAGTCGCCGCCAGGTCGAAGCGGAAGCCGTCGACTCGCATCTCGGTGACCCAGTAGCGCAGGGAATCCATAATCAGTTGCAGCGAGTGCGGGTTGCGGACATTGAGGGAATTGCCGGTGCCGGTGTAGTCCATGTAGTGGGCTTCATCGCCTTCGACGAGGCGATAGTAAGCGCCATTGTCAATGCCGCGGAAGGCAATGGTGGGCCCCATGTGGTTGCCTTCGGCGGTGTGGTTATAAACCACGTCGAGGATTACCTCGATGCCTGCCTCGTGGAAGGCACGGACCATGGTCTTGAATTCGGAGACCACCTCGCCTGGCTTTTTGGCATAGGCGTAGTCATGGTGCGGGGCGAAAAAGCCGAAGGTGTTATAGCCCCAGTAGTTGCGCAGGCCCAAGTTGCGCAGCCGATCGTCTTGCAAGAATTGGTGGACGGGCATGAGCTCGACGGTGGTGACGCCGAGCTCCTTGAAGTAGTCAATGATGGCGGGGTGCGCCATGCCGGCGTAGGTACCGCGCAGTTCTTCCGGCACGTCTGGGTGGGTCATAGTCATGCCCTTGACGTGGGTTTCGTAAATGACCTTCTCGTTGTCTGGAATGTGCGGGCGATGGTCGCTGCGCCAGTCAAAGAAAGGGTTGATGACCACGGAGAGCATGGTGTGGCCCAGCGAATCTTCTTCGTTGCGGCCGGTGCCAGGTTCTTCGGCGTGGATGTCATAGGAATATAGGGAGGCATCGCCGTCGAATTCGCCGTCGAAGGCGCGGGCATATGGATCTACGAGGAGCTTGGAAGGATCGCAGCGCAGGCCGTTTTCAGGTTCATAGGGGCCATAAACGCGGTAGCCATAGCGCTGGCCAGGGGTGACATTGGGGAGGTAGACATGCCACACATGGGCGGTGACCTCTGACATTTCTATGCGCTCTTCATTGCCTTCTTTGTCGATGAGGCAGAGCTCGACCTTGTCTGCAACCTCAGAAAATAGGGCAAAATTGGTGCCGGATCCGTCAAAGGTGGATCCCAGTGGGGTAGGTTTGCCAGGCCAGATTTGGCGGCCGTAGCGCTCGGTGGGCGTGGGGACTGCGTCCATGGCGGGAGTGTTCATGCCCACGAGCATAACCACTTTTTAGTCTCCAGTGCCGTGCGTAAGCCCAGCGTGAATAATGCGAATGCCGCGATGGAGGTCGTCGCGATAATTAGAGCCAGGAGCCTCGCCGGTGGTTTCTGCAAGCTGGCGTTGGGACTGTTCCATCAAGGTGGCACCGAGTACGAGGTGAATGGCCGATAGGGCGGCGGCGCGGTGGGTACTGTCGGCTTCATAGGCACCACGCGCTGCGGCAGAGCAAAAGACGGATAAGAGGTAGTCCCAGGCGGGGGCCTGAGGCAGGGAGAGACCGGCAATGACTACCTCAGCGCCGTCGCGGTGGGCAAGTAGCGCATCGCGCAGGCTGAGGCTGAGCTCCTCGAGCGACTCCCCAGAAACAGGGGAGATAATGTACTCAGCCAAAGCCGCAATGAGCGCCTGTTTATTGGCAATGTGCCAGTAAAGCGCGCCGGGGGCAACGCCGAGGGAGGATGCAACGCGGCGCATGGTGACGTCGCCCAGCCCATAGGTATCAAGCAAGGAAATAGCGGCGTCGATAATACTCTCGCGATTGATATGCACCTTGGTGATTGTACGGACTAGGACTAGCGGGGCGGTAGCTCACAGGTTCCTTTAATGGAGTATCAATGTCATTTCCATCGTGGTGTTGTTAGTATTGCGAAGACAAAAAGAAGCTGCCTGAAGGCGCTTCACATTCGCAAGATTGATTCAGGAGTTTTCCCTTGTCCTTTTTGACCCCTGCTAAGAAGTCCCTTATCGCAGTAGCGCTGGTTGCCCCCTTGGCGCTGGCTGCATGTGGTTCGGATGACAACAACGACGATTCTAAGAAGGCTGCCGCCACCACTGCCTCCAAGTCTTCTGAGGATAAGTCTGCAGACAAGTCCCAGGACAAAGACGCCGATAAGGACAAGGACAAAAACAAGGATAAGGATAAAGACAAGGACGGCGAAAACAAGGACGGCGCTGCTGGTGCAGAGGGCCAAGACGGCGAGGGCGCCCCTGGCGAGGGCCCAGATCAGATGGCCAACCCGCTAAATAATGGCGAGGATCCTTTCGCTGGGGCGAAGGACATCAAGCCGATTGAGGGTGGCCAGGACGCAAATGATGCTGACAAGCAGGCCATCGAGCAGCTGGTCCGCGGTCAGCACGAAATCGATAATGTGAAGGAATACTTCAACTACATGCCGCAGCACGCCTGCCAAGCCGTGCGTGAAGGCCAGGCCAAGGAGTTTAGCCAGTACCAGCAGTACGTCGATAGCCTGCCGAACGAGTCCTTCGCTGAGTACGCCAACTCCATGCGTCAGCAGGGCGGCGGCAACGGTGAGGTAGAGAAGTTTGCTAGCCAGCTGGAGTCCATCCCGCAGTCGACCAAGCTGCAGTCTGTTAACGACATTGTGGTCAACGGTGACGATGCTTCTGCAACCGTGAGCGTGTCCAACTCTGAGGGCAATGAGACCTCTACGGTTCGCTTCCGTCGCGAGAATGGCAACTGGACCTTCTGCAACTAAATTGTCTCTTTCCCAGCGCCGCTTACCCCGCACCCTAGGTTTTGGTGCGGGGTTACTCGCGTGTGCGCTCTTGGTCTTTGGCGTGGCAGGTGCGCTGTGGGGGCTTTTCCGTCCGACGCTTGCCGGCCATGAGGTAGACGATGGTGGTTATGCCATCGAAGCGATGGGCAGCGCCCAGTTCATCGCCTTCATTACCTTTGCCCTCATTACCGGCCTACTCGGACTGCTCTTGGGCTTGGGTGCGTATCTGCGACGGCAAGAGCGGGGCTTGTCGATGCTCTTGTGGGTCGGCGTGTGCGCCTTGGCAGGCGCGGCCTCGTTTTACGTATTTGGCGGGGTCACCGCCACACATCCGCCCGAAAACCCCGGAGAGTTCGTGGAATTTGCACCGAAATTCTCTCCGGCCATCTCTTGGGCGGTGGCGCCTTTTATGGCGATGTTTTCCTACTGGTCCACGGCTTTTGTGAGTTCCGATGATGATTGGTAAGCCGCGCGCCTAGGGCCATTCCACGGGGGAGGCGCCGGTGACTTCTTGCGCGATGTCATCGATTCCGTGCAGGATGTGTTTAAGGCCGCGGCCGATAGCGCTAAAGAGTTGGGGCCGCGTTAGGCCGGCGGCGGCAATGGTCGTGGCATCCATCCGCACCTGCAGGCCTTCGGCGGTGTGGTGGCAATATGCAACGGCGCCGTGATGGGCGCGATTCCAGTCATTGCAAATAAGGAATAGGCGGGTAAATTCCGCTTCCTCCAAGCTAGGGTCCCAATGTCCCTTGATGATAAGGCTGGGGCCGTTGTCTAGAGCGAAGGAAAAGAGAACATCATTGACCCACGCGTAGATAGCCGTGGCGCCGTCGCTTTGGAAGCGTTGGATTCCGATAAGCGGCAGGATTTCGGCCAAGCTATCGAGGGTGAAAGGCTCTAAGGGGGCGTCGGCAAGCGGGTCTAGCTCCGGTGGGGCTTCGCGCACGAGGCCTGGACGGGATTGGGCAAGCAAGTCCATGAGGACCTCGGCATTGCGCAGCGCCGGTAAGACAAACGTCGCGAGCTGTTCCCGGCTCGGGGAGATATCCGCAGGTAGATAACTATGACCGGATACGCTCACGCACTCAGGCTGGTCAAAATCAACCACTACCGCCGGTGAGAGGCAATCGTGGTTCCACTCGTTGGCCACACGCGCTAGTTCGGATATTTCGCTGAGATTTACGCCGCCGCGGGGGCTGGTGTGTAGGTGGAGTACCGGTTCTTCTAGCTGGTCTATAAAGATGAAGGTAGATCCGCCGGCTGAGTGGGGTACTAAAAGTTCGCCTGAGGGTAGCGCCCAGCAGGACAAGCCATGTTCGCGGGCGATGGCGCGGACATGCGCAAGCAGAAGGGAAGGATCACTCTCGCTCATCACTGCCACCACCTTAAAGCTGTGTTGAGTCCGAGTCTATCGTCCAAACCCGCCCCCTCGCTGGCATTTGGGCATTAGGATATTGGTTTAATAATAGAAATCCGATAAGAATAATGGGAGCCGGAAATGCTTCGAACCATCGATTTGCGCGGCACAGAGTTGCGCCCTGCCCAGCTGCGGCGAGTCCTGCCACGCGGCGGCACCGACGTCGCCGCTGTAGTGGACAAAGTGGCGCCAATGGTTCATCGCGTCCGTCAAGAAGGCGCCGCGGCGGCACTGGACTACAGCGAACTTTTTGATGGCGTGCGCCCGCGCCACCTGCGGGTACCGCAAGCGGAATTGGACAAGGCCGTCGCTGGCTTAGACCCCCAGGTGCGCCGAGCAATTGAGGCCTCGATTGAGCGCGTCCGCAAGGTCCACCTCGAACAAAAGCCGACCGCACATACCACCGAACTGGCTCGGGGCGCCACGGTGACCGAGGTCTTTCGCCCCATCGAGCGCGTCGGTTTGTACGTGCCGGGAGGCAAGGCCGTCTATCCCTCGTCTGTGATCATGAACGCGGTGCCGGCGCAGGCGGCCGGCGCAGAAAGCTTAGTGGTGGCCTCGCCCCCGCAAAAAGAGTTCGGCGGTCTACCGCACCCCACGGTGCTAGCTGTGTGCCAGATGCTTGGCGTGGATGAGGTGTGGGCTATAGGCGGTGGCCAGGCCATTGCGCTGATGGCCTACGGCGATGATGATGCCGAGCTTGTACCAGTAGACATGATTACGGGGCCGGGAAATATTTTCGTTACCGCAGCCAAGCGCTTGGTGCGCGGGGTAGTGGGGACAGATGCAGAAGCAGGTCCGACCGAAATTGCTATCATCGCCGATGACACCGCAAACCCCGTGTATGTGGCTTATGACCTTATCTCCCAGGCCGAGCATGATCCGATGGCAGCGAGTGTGCTTATAACGGAATCAGAAAGTCTCGCTCAGCGGGTGAACGCGGAGGTGGAGGCGCGCTACGGCGCTACCGCTAATGCGGAGCGGGCGGCCGCGGCCTTAGGCGGCGAGCAATCCGGCATTGTGGTGGTAGATTCCCTGGACGCAGCGATTGCGGTGGCCAATGCCTATGCCGCTGAACACCTGGAGATCCACACCGCAGAACCCGGCACGGTAGCTGAGCGGATTAAGCACGCTGGTGCCATCTTTGTGGGGGGCTTCGCCCCTGTGCCACTCGGGGACTACGCTGCCGGTTCCAATCACGTGCTGCCCACCTCCGGCACGGCGCGCTTTTCGGCTGGCCTGTCTACCCACACCTTTATGCGGCCGGTCAACCTCATTAATTATGACCGAGCTGCGCTGGAAGAAATTGCCCCGCAGGTCATCGCCTTTGCTAAGGCCGAGGGGCTGCCTGCCCACGGCGAAGCAATCCGCGCCCGATTCGAGGAGAACTAAATGACGCAATTGACAGATCTTCCCCTGCGCGAGGAATTGCGCGGCAAGTCCGCCTATGGCGCGCCGCAACTCACTGTGGCCTACCAACTCAATACCAATGAAAATCCCTATCCGCCCTCTCCAGCGCTCGTTGCTGATTTGGTGGCGGAGACTCAGCGCCTTGCCTCCACGCTCAATCGCTATCCGGAACGCGATGCCGTAGAGCTGCGTAAAGCCTTGGCCCATTACGTTTCCGAACAGACCGGCGTGGGTATTAGCTATAAGCAGGTGTGGGCGGCGAACGGCTCCAATGAGATTTTGCAGCAGCTTCTACAGGCCTTTGGCGGCCCAGGCCGCAGCGTGCTCGGCTTTACGCCGTCCTATTCCATGCACCCCATCCTTGCGGACGGAACCTATACGCAGTTTGTGGAGTGCCCGCGGGACGAGGACTTCCGCATAGACATGGACCGGGCTCTGGTGGCCGTAGCACGGTACCAGCCGGATATCATCTTTGTGACAACGCCGAATAACCCCACCGGCGGGGTGACTAGTCTGGACGATATTGCCGCGCTTGCCGACGCCGCGCCGGGAATCCTCATCGTCGATGAAGCCTACGGCGAATTCTCCTCTTCGCCCTCCGCAGTGACGCTGCTGGATAAATACCCCACAACGTTGGTGGTCTCGCGCACCATGTCCAAGGCCTTCGACTTCGCCGGTGGCCGCCTTGGCTATTTTGTGGCAGATCCGGCCTTTGTAGAAGCCGTCATGTTAGTGCGACTTCCGTATCACCTGTCTGTGCTCTCCCAAGCTGCGGCGACAGTGGCGTTGCGCCATAGCGCGGATACGCTCGCCACCGTGGAAAAGATCGCCAGCGAGCGCGAGCGCGTGGCAGCTCGCTTGCGGGAACTGGGCTATACGGTTCTGCCTAGTGAATCCAATTTCCTCTTCTTCGGCCGCTTTGCTGACCAGCAGCGCGTATGGCAGCAGTTCTTGGATAAAGAAGTACTCATCCGGGATGTCGGGATTGCCGGGCACCTGCGCATGACCGTGGGCCTGCCGGAAGAAAACTCGGCCTTTTTGGCAGTAGCTGAGGACCTTGCGGATACAGTAGTAGCGGATAATCCGGCCGGAGGAGAAAGGAGCGAACCATGAGCAACCGTGTAGGACGCGCCCAGCGGTCTACCTCTGAATCGCAGATTTCCGTGGTCATCGACCTAGACGGCACGGGACGCAGCGATATTTCCACCGGCCTGCCCTTTTTCGATCATATGCTGACCTCGTTTGCCGCCCACGGCAGCTTTGATCTCACCGTGCAGGCAGCGGGTGATACCGAGATCGATGCCCACCACACCGTGGAAGATACCGCCATCGTGCTCGGTACCGCACTGCGGGAAGCAGTGGGGGATAAGGCCGGCATTCGTCGTTTCGGATCCCAGCTACTGCCCATGGATGAAACGTTGGTTGAAGCGGTGGTGGATTTTTCTGGCCGCGCTTATTTCGTGATGAACGGCGAGCCAGAGCACCTGCAGTGGCACATAGTTGGTGGCCACTACGCCACGGTGATTAACCGCCACTTTTTTGAAACGCTTGCTGCTCACGCTGCGATAACGCTGCACCTCAACGTGCGCTATGGGCGCGATCCGCACCACCTTACGGAGGCGGAGTTTAAAGCCGTGGCGCGTGCGCTGCGCGCTGCCGTGGAACCCGACCCCCGTCGGACTGGAATTCCTTCGACGAAGGGAGCACTCTAAGAAGCATGTATGTTATGATCTTGGTTCTTTTCCTCGTGGCAGGCATGTTAGTAGGCGGTGCATGGTCTGCCTACCAACAGGGGTCGAAGGCAATGACAGTAGTAGCCTCCCTGTTGGCCGCAATTACCGTGGTAGCAGCAATTTCGTGGATGGTAGGAGCGTTTGGTAAGTGAGCAAAACCCAAGAGACTAATATTTGGAAGATTCCGGGCTATACCGCCACTATGATGGCCATTGCCGCTGCTTTCGGCGCTTGGTCCATCCTCCTTCCGGTGGTGCCACTCGCTGTCATTGATTCCGGCGGCTCAGCTACTTTGGCGGGCTCATCCACCGGTATCTTTATGGCCTTTACCGTGCTTACGCAGATCATTTCCCCGTGGCTTTTGCGCCGTTGGGGTTATCGCCGCGTGATGGCACTTTCCGCCTTTACCTTGGGCGTCCCTGCCTTCGGACATCTTTTGGGAACAGATGCTTGGGTTGTCCTACTCTTTTCCGCTTTGCGCGGGGTGGGCTTTGGCGCGCTGACCGTTTCCGAGTCTGCGCTTATTGCCGAGTTGGCACCTGTTCGCCTTTTGGGCAAGGCCACCGGCATGATCGGTGTGTTTACGGGACTAGGCCAAATGGTCTTTTTGCCCTTGGGGTTGGTCATGGCGGAAAAGCTGGGTTATGCCTCGACGTATATCACTGCCGGCATCATTGGCTTCGTGGGCTTTGGTTTGTGCTTGCGCATTCCCAAGATAAAGGTCACGCTGGCTTCTGATACCGAAGACGAGCCCAACCTAATCCGCGTTCCCACGTGGAAGCTGGTGGCAGTGCCTGCACTAGCGTTAACGACTTTCTCCATGAGCTACGGCGCCGTGTCGTCCTTCCTGCCGCCGGCGGTGCAGGAACTAGATGCAGAGCGTGGCGCCAGCCTTGCCGGCATCATGCTGTCCATCGTGGGTGGCGCGGCCATGATTTTCCGCTACTTCGCCGGCATGGTGGCAGACCGCGTGGGCACTCCCGGCCGGTTGTATATCCCCAGCCAGATCATGGCCATTGTGGGTGTGCTCGCCATCGCCGTCCCGCTCTACCTCGACGGCTCCGTGTGGTGGCTTGTGCTGGGTGCCTTCCTATTCGGCGGGGCCTTTGGCATTGCCCAAAATGAAGCCCTGTTGTCGATGTTTGACCGTCTACCGCGCGAGCGTGTCTCGGAGGCTTCGGCCATTTGGAATATCTTCTATGATGGCGGCACCGGCTTGGGCTCGACCCTTTTGGGTGCGTTGGTTGCCGGCTACGGCTACGCGGGGGCGTTTGGCGCCGGTGTGGCTATCCTCGGCGTTGGCGTACTAATGACGCTGGCAGATTTTATCCTTGGGCGCACCCGCGTGAGTGAAACCAACGATATCCGAACGCGTCTGCGTCGCATGCGTAAGGTATAGCCCATGGCAAAGACGGTCGCATTATTGGATTACGGCGCGGGCAATGTGCGCTCGGCACAGCGCGCGCTGGAGCGAGTAGGCGCGGAAGTTGCCGTGACTGCGGATCCCAAAGCAGCGGTGGACGCAGACGGTCTGCTTGTCCCCGGCGTTGGCGCTTTTGACGCATGTGTGCGCGGGCTAAACGAGGTTCAGGGGCCAAGGGTCATCGGCCAGCGCCTGGCAGGGGAGCGGCCAGTGCTGGGTATTTGCGTAGGTATGCAGGTGCTTTTCGACGTCGGGGTGGAGCACAACATCAATTCCACCGGCTGCGGCGAGTGGCCCGGCACCGTTGAAAAACTTCACTCTACAGTCCTGCCGCATATGGGGTGGAATACCGTTGCGGTTCCCGTCGGCAGCGATATGTTTGCAGGCTTGTCCGAAGACGAGCGGTTCTATTTTGTGCATTCCTATGGCGTCCGCCGCTGGGAGTTGGAAACGGAAATCACCCGTCCACCCTTGGTCAGCTGGGCCGAGCACGCGGGTGATAGGTTTGTCGCGGCGGTGGAAAATGGCGCTTTGTGGGCGACCCAATTCCACCCGGAAAAATCCGGGGACGCTGGCGCACAGCTTTTGGAAAACTGGATGCGCACGCTCTAGGTAGGATGATGACTATGACTTTTACGCTCTTGCCCGCAGTTGATGTCTCTCAAGGTCAAGCGGTGCGCTTGGACAAAGGCGAAGCAGGCACCGAAACCTCCTACGGCGCGCCGCGCGATGCCGCATTGAAGTGGCAGTCCCACGGCGCGCAATGGCTGCATTTTGTGGACTTGGATGCGGCATTCGGCCGCGGTTCCAACCACGAGCAGATGGCGAATATCACCGCAGAGCTGGGCATAAACGTGGAACTTAGTGGCGGCATCCGAGACGATGCCGCAGTAGAGCAAGCACTGGCTACCGGCGCGCAGCGCATTAATATTGGCACCGCTGCTCTTGAACAGCCGGAATGGATAGAAGATATCCTTGCGCGCTATGGCGATAAGGTTGCCGTGGATCTCGCCGTGCGCGAGGAAGGCGGCGAGTGGCGCACTGCGGGCAATGGTTGGGTTTCCGATGGCGGCGACCTGTGGGAGGTGCTCGAGCGCCTCGATGCTGCCGGATGCCAGCGCTTTGTGGTGACAGACGTATCTAAAGACGGCACGCTAAGCGGACCGAATATCGAGCTGCTGCGCGAGGTCGCCATGGCTACGGAAGCTAAAATCACCGCCTCCGGTGGTATCTCTAGCGTGGAAGACCTGCGCGAGCTTGCTCTCTATGAAAATGAGGGCATTGATTCCGCCATTATTGGAAAAGCCCTCTACGAGGGGAAATTCAGCCTCGAAGAAGCTCTCACAGCAGTGGCCGAGGTAGAGCCGCTGCCGGCGGAAGAAACCATTGATCTGTTCGACCCTGAGGACAACTAAGCCATGATGGAACCCCGCGAGTTGGTGGCCTTCGCGGAGGCGGCCGTAGACCAAGTAGAACCCATTTTTCGTTCCGGCCTTGGTGCGCAGCCCGCCCGATTTAAAGGGCAGGGAGATTTTGCCACCGAGGTAGATCTCGTCATCGAGCAACAGCTGCGGGATATTTTGACTCAAATGACCGGCATCCCGGTGTACGGAGAAGAATCCGGCGGCAGCGTGCTAGATACCGTCTGGGTAGTAGATCCGATTGATGGCACCGCAAATTACTCCGCCGGAAACCCCCTAGCCGGCATCTTGGTGGCGCTCATCCATAAGGGCGCACCTGTTGTAGCGGTGTCTGATTTCCCATTATTGGGGCGACGTTTGGTTACTTGCGATGGCTCTCCACTGCGCTCAGTAGGCGGGCCTGCTACTGGCTTCGGCGGTGGGGAGGACGCGATGGGCTTCGATGAAGCGCGCGGACACGTGGGCTGCTCTTCTCATCTGCCCACTGAGATCTTCCACGAGCTGCGCGAAACCGGCCTGCGCCCGCGGATGACCGGTTCAGTGGGGCTGGATAATGCCTTTGTTGCGCAGGGCGTATTTGATGGCGCGATTAACTTCTCCCCACACCCGTGGGATAACGCCGCTGGTGCACTGCAAATTCAAACCGCCGGCGGAGTAGTGACTGATCCGGAAGGAAATCCGTGGACTGCGCAGTCGCATGGCTTGGTCGCAGGTACCCCGCAGGTCCATGCCACTATCGTGGACATCCTGTCCCGTCATAGCGGTTCCTTTCACCGCTAAGACTTCATTCTCACAAAGGAGGCGGCCGATATGGCTGTAGCCGTACGTGTTATCCCCTGCCTAGACGTGGACCAAGGCCGGGTGGTCAAGGGCGTTAACTTTGAAAACGTGCGCGATGCCGGTGACCCGGTGGAGTTGGCCGCGCGTTATGACTCCTTAGGCGCTGACGAGCTTACATTTTTGGATGTATCTGCCTCAAAGCAAGGGCGTTCAACCATGCTAGAGGTTGTACGCCGCACTGCGGACCAGGTATTTATCCCACTAACAGTTGGCGGCGGGGTACGCAGCGTCGACGACGTCCGGGAGCTACTGCGTGCCGGTGCAGATAAGGTTTCCGTAAATACGGCAGCGATTAAGAATCCGGAAGTGCTGCGCGAAATGGCCGAGGTTTTCGGGGCCCAATGCATCGTGCTGTCCGTTGATGCCCGCCGGTGCCGGGAGGAGTTTGCGCCCTCTGGTTACGAGGTCACCACGCATGGTGGCACGAAGTCGGCCGGAATAGACGCCATTGAGTGGGTTCGCCGTGGCGAGGAACTCGGAGTAGGGGAGATTCTCCTCAACTCGATGGATGGCGATGGCACCAAGCAAGGATTTGATGTGGACCTGCTGTATGCCGTGCGCGAGGCAGTGACTATTCCCATCATCGCTTCTGGCGGTGCGGGCAGCGCCGCGGATTTCCCACCGGCCGTTGCGGCCGGTGCCGATGCCGTTTTGGCCGCAAGCATTTTCCATTTTGGTGAGGTAGAAATTTGCGACGTAAAGGACACCCTAGACGCCGCAGGTTACGAGGTGCGCCGATGAGTAACCCGGCCGACTATGAACTAGATGGGGGCATCGCCAAGCAGCTCAAGCGCAATGACCAAGGCTTGGTGCCGGCCATTGCCCAGGCTGAGTCCGGTGAGGTGCTGATGATGGCATGGATGGATGACCATGCTTTGGCGCATACCCTTGCCACGCGCAAGGCCACGTATTTTTCGCGCTCGCGCAATGAGTACTGGGTCAAGGGTGAGACTTCTGGCCACACCCAAGAGGTGCTGGGCGTTCGCCTTGACTGTGATGGAGATACTATCCTGCTGACCGTGCGGCAGCGTGGCGGCGCCTGCCATACCGGTGACCGCACGTGCTTTGACGCCACAGATCTCCTAGGAGGACAATCGTGAAGGCTAAACGCCTTGGACCGTTACTTATCGCTGTAGGAGCCATCGTATTGTGGCTGTCTTCCCGTGCCACGTGGGTGGTTGCTGCCAGCGAAGATGATAAGGCCGGCTCCGCCGCCAATGACATCATAGGTTCGGCATGGTCGCTAGAGATTATGGCCTTGACCCTTGTGTTGGTTGCCGGCGCCGTCGCGGGAATGGCTCTGCGCCGCATCGGTAGGCGCGTAGTGGGCATTATTTGTGCCCTCGCAGCAGCGGCCAGTGCATGGACCCCGGTTAGCCTGCTGACGGCGGGCGCGGATGCTGAGCGCGCGCAGAAGATCCTGCAAGGTGCCTCGGCTAATAAGAATGCAGTAGATTCCGCGCAAATTTCTCAATGGGCCACAGTCGTTTCCACCGAGGTGCATGCCTGGGGGCCGATTCTGGCCCTGGTAGGAGCGGCAATGGCCCTTTTTGGTGCGGTTATGCTAGCTCGCAACCCCGGCAAGGATAAAATGAAGGCATCTAGCAAATACGAGACGCCGGCAGCGCGCCAAGCGAAATTGGAGGAGGATTTGGAAACCTCCTCTGATTCTGGCCGCGTGATGTGGGACGCGCTTGATAGTGATATCGATCCCACTGATATGGATAAAAAATAGCCCCGTAGCCTGTGCAATTTCCGCAACTACACGTGAGCGGGTTAACCTAAGTGTGATTTCAATCGCCCGTGGAGGGAGGTGCTGATGCCTACGCCCATTGCCGTTGACCACCTAGTAGCAGGAGTCTTAGAGGACGTCGCTGCGCGGGAGTCCCGTGTGTCGTTCCAGGAAGTAAAGGCACGCTCGCGTGACATGGAATCTCCCCGGGATGTGCGCGCAGCTCTCTTGCGCCCCGGCTGCTCCGTTATCACGGAGCTCAAGCGTGCCGTTCCCTACGGCGGTGAGATTGCACATATTGGCTCTGCGGAGCACATGGCGCAATGGGCCCGCACCTTTGAGGACTGCGGCGTACACCTTATGGCGTGCCAGACTGATTTCCGCCGCTTCCACGGTTCTTTGGAGGACATGGCGGCTGCCCGCGCCGCGATTGGTGTGCCCATGATGTCACGAGATCTCATCGTGGATCCCTACCAAATTCATGAGGCCCGCTGTTATGGGGCCGATGCTATTCCGCTGCAAGTAGAGCTGCTGGAGCAGGCTCGCTTGGAGGCGCTACTAGACCGCGTAGAATCGCTTGGTATGACCGCCATCGTCGAGGTACGCAACTGTGCAGAGGTCGACCGCGCTATTAAGGCTGGAAGTAGCGTTATTTCCATCAATGCGTGGTCTTTAGCCTCGGACGCGATTAACCGTGACGCGTTCAACGATATTGCCCCGGGCCTGCCCGAATCCATCCTGCGCATTGCAGTAGGTGGGGTAAACAACGCGCGCAACCTTTTTCACTATGCTTCCCGGGGCGCCGATGCGGTGCTCGTCGGCGAATCAGTCATGGCGGCCCAAGACCCTACAGCGTTGGCTCGGTCGTTGGTGGCCGCCGGCCAGCACCCAGCGTGCCCCGCGCGCAAAATAGAGTAATACCCCCATTAGCTGGCGGGGCGGGGGATAAGGCACACTGGCTACGTGCACACAGAAATTCTTGCAAATATTCCGTCTCCGCCGCAGGGCGTGTGGCAGGTGGGGCCACTTCCCATCCGTGCCTACGCGCTGTGCATCATCGTGGGCATTATCGTCGGCCTGCGCATGACCTTGCGCCGTTATACCGCTCGCGGCGGCAACCCAGACACAGTATGGGATGCTGCCATCGTGGTTATCCCAGCCGGCATCATTGGCGGGCGGCTCTACCACGTCATCACCGATAATCAGAAGTACTTCTGCGATAGTTGCAACCCCGCGGATGCGCTAAAGATTACCAATGGCGGCCTTGGCATCTGGGGCGCTGTTGCTCTCGGCGCGCTGGCTTTGTGGATACTTTTCAAAGTGAAGAAGGTGCCACTCGGCCCCTTCGCTGATGCCGTGGCCCCGGGCTTGGTCCTCGCGCAGGCGATTGGGCGGCTAGGCAACTGGTTTAACCAAGAACTCTACGGGCGCCCGACCGACGTTCCATGGGCTTTAGATATTTACTACCGAGTCAATGACAACGGCGGTTATGCGCCGGTTTCCGGGCACTCCACGGGTGAGATTATGACTTCGGTGCATCCGACCTTTCTCTACGAGCTGGTGTGGAACGTCCTTGTATGTCTATTCCTCTTGTGGGCGCACAAGGCATGGAAGTTGGGGCACGGACGAGTCTTTGCCCTCTACGTCATGGGCTATACGTTGGGCCGGTTCTTTATCGAAGGAATGCGTTCCGATGAAGCTACCCATATCTTCGGGCTGCGCGTGAATATCATCGTCTCCCTGGTGATTTTCATCATCTCTGCGGTCGTCTTTTTCTTGCTTGATAGGCGCCGCCAAGGCCCAGAATCTCCCGCAGAGGTAGATCCTAAGTATTGGGCCGAGCGCCGCGATAGTAACGGGGGTGGCGATGGTAGCGCGGTACCTGAGGGGCAGCATCCGGACTCTGCAGCAACGTAGGTTCTACCCCAGTATTTCCGAATAGGTTTGATTGTGTGGGGGTTGGGGCATTTTTGAGTGTCCGTTCGGAAAATAGGGGTCCAAAATTGTGGCCGCAATCCATACGAAGGAGTAGGTTGGGGAGTGTTCAGTTTCCCCGACGGAATAGGCCAATAATGCTGGATAGAAGAACAAAGATTGTCTGTACTCTCGGCCCTGCCGTTGCTAGCGAGGATGGCATTTTGCGCCTCGTTCAAGACGGCATGGACGTTGCCCGCTTGAATATGTCTCACGGCGAGCACGCGGACCACGAGGCGAATTACAACTGGGTGCGCCAGGCTACTGATAAGACCGGCCGCGCCGTCGGTATTTTGGCGGACCTGCAGGGCCCCAAGATTCGCCTTGGCCGCTTTATTAACGGCGAGGAGCAGTGGGATAACGGTGAAATCGTCCGCATTACCGTGGACGATATCGAAGGCACCCACGACCGAGTATCTACCACTTATAAGGGCTTGGCCAAGGACGCCAAGCCGGGTGACCGCCTGCTTATCGACGACGGAAAGGTCGCCGTTGTCTGTAAGGAAGTCGACGGCAATGACGTCGTGTGTGAGGTTACCGAGGGCGGCCCAGTTTCCAATAACAAGGGCGTTTCCCTTCCTGGCATGGATATCTCCGTGCCGGCCCTGTCGGAGAAGGATATCGCCGACCTGCGCTTCGCTTTGAAGCTCGGCGTTGACCTCGTGGCACTGTCCTTTGTCCGCTCCCCAGCAGATGTGGATAAGGTCCATGAGATTATGGACGAAGAGGGTCGCCGCGTTCCGGTCATTGCGAAGCTGGAAAAGCCTGAGGCAGTAGACGCGCTCGAGTCCATCGTGCTGGCATTCGATGCCATCATGATTGCCCGTGGCGACCTAGGTGTTGAGGTGCCGCTGGAGCGCGTGCCGCTGTTCCAGAAGCGCGCTATCCAGATTGCTCGCGAGAACGCTAAGCCGGTCATCGTGGCTACCCAGATGCTGGATTCCATGATTTCTAACCTGCGCCCGACCCGTGCAGAGGCTTCCGACGTGGCTAACGCCGTTCTCGATGGCGCTGACGCCGTTATGCTCTCTGGTGAGACTTCCGTGGGTATTGACCCGCAGAACGTCGTGCGCACCATGTCCAAGATCGTGGCTAATGCTGAAGATGGTGGCAAGGTGCCACCGCTGACTCACGTTCCGCGCACCAAGCGTGGTGTGGTGTCCTATTCCGCCCGCGACATTGCCGAGCGCCTCAATGCAAAGGCCATCGTAGCCTTTACTACCTCCGGCGATACCGCTAAGCGAGTGGCTCGCCTGCGCTCCCAGCTTCCGCTGTTGGCGTTTACGCCGGACCCAGCGGTTCGCTCCCAGCTGGCTTTGACGTGGGGTGCTGAGACCTTCTTGAGCCCGCACGTTAAGTCCACCGATGACATGATGGAAGCCATCGATGATGCATTGCTGGAGATGGACAGTTATGAAGAAGGCGACATGATTGTCGTCATTGCTGGTACCCCTCCAGGAATCGCTGGTAACACCAACATGATTCAGTGTCACTTGTTGGGTGAAACCAAGAAGTAGATTTTTGGCACGAGCGCCGCGACCCACCCTTTAACACGTTCCACGGGTCGCGGCGCTTTTCTATATACATTTATACAAATGTAGATTTATATTTACCTCGAGTACACTCAGCGGTTGCTTTCCTGACATGCGGCTGCAGTACTTTTTGGTTGTTCATGTTTCAGCTTCTCTACACATTCAAAGGACAACTGCACAATGACCTAAATCAGGCCGACTTGGCCTCAGTGGCTGCGCTTACCGCCATCCATTTTCATTTAATTGTCAATAAGCGTCGACGGGGATAGGCTGAGTGCATGGCACACGAGCACCACGACCACGATCACTCCAGCACGCCGCTGCGCGCACTCTTGATTGCGCTAGGCATTACCGGCACCGTCTTCTTCGCGGAGCTGATCGGCGGCTGGTTGGCGGGTTCGATGGCGCTGATGGCGGATGCGATGCACATGCTTTCCGACGCTGCGGGGTTGATCATCGCGGTGTTAGCGGTGTTGGTTGGGCGCCGACAAGCATCGGCTCAGGCCACGTACGGCTACCGACGAGTGGAGGTGCTTGCTGCACTGGCGAACGCAGTGATGGTGCTGGCGATCTCGGTGTGGATTGTCGTCGAGGCGGTGCGCCGCCTGCAGAGCCCGGCCGAAGTGCAGGGAAAAACGATGCTGATCATCGCGGTGATCGGCCTGGTGGCGAATGCGCTATCGGCGTGGGTTCTGCACCGGCACCGCAAATCCTCGATCAACGTGGAGGGCGCGTTCTTGCACGTGTTAGTGGATATGCTCGGCTCGGTCGCAGTAATCGTAGCCGGCATCGTGGTACTGACCACGGGGTTTGTGGCGGCGGACGTGATCGCCTCCCTAGCGATCGCGGCGATGGTGCTGCCGCGCGCCTGGCAGCTCATGCGGCTTTCGGCGAGCGTGCTGCTCGAGCAAGTCCCGGCGGACTTCGACGCCAGTGCGATCGAGCCCGCGCTGCGGCAGGTCGAGGGCGTTGCTGACATCCACGACCTGCACCTGTGGAGCCTGGACGGCGTGAACGTGCTCACGACCGTGCATATCGTGCGCGACGGCACCGTCGGCACCGGCCCGCTGTTGGATGCCGCCCAGCAGGCCCTGCGCGAACACGGTATCGAGCACTCCACCATCCAGATTGAGCACCCAGAGCACGAATCCCACGAGACGGTGTGCTGATTCCCTTCTAACCTGACTTAGGCCAATTTTGTGCGGAAGTTCGCGGCCGGTGATTACTTGGATGGTGGCAGTGAGGTCGGGCGGGAATGGTACGGCGGCGTGAATGGTTTCGCCGCCAACGACGAGTTGAAAGCTGCGGTATTTCTTGAGTGTTCTCACGAGGCGTTTGATGAAGTGACCACTGCGGGTCTCCATCAGGTGGGTCACGGCTAGTGCTGCCATCACAATATTGAGATGTGCTGTGATCGAGTTTTGTTTCCTCGCATAGATTGGGCGTGCTTTCAGGTCTGATTTCGACATCCGATACGACATTTTCAATGTGGAATAGCCTGCGGTAATGCCCGATAACCTCCTGGGCGGGAAGAGCGGTCAGGTCGGTTTCATAGCCTTTAATTCCGGCTAGGGCTCGGTGTTTGGCAGCAAGAGCGTAGTTGACCTTCTTGTTCGGGGTGGAAAGATCGAAATAGCGGTTGCGCTTAATGGCGATTTCGCCGTCAACAGCGCGTTTGGCTTTTGCGACTTGCTCTTTGATTCCGCGCAGGCCGCGTCTGGCCCGATCATAGGAGTACTGGAAGTGGGTCACCGTATTCGGGGTTGTGTGTTTGCGCGCATCGCTTGCCGAGGCTTGTGTCCAGATCTGGCCGTGGGCGTAGGCTTCACCAGGGATTTCCCGCCGCCAGGTTTCAATCACCTCAGGCACGGTGGGGTTTCACCGACAAAATGTAGTGCAGACCTGCATCTATCAATGCTTGCTTGTTCGGAGGGTGTCAAGTTGTTTGTGTGTGGGGCTAGGTTTATAGGTATTTGTCGAAGCTGTCGGGGTAGGCCACGGCCATTTGGTTAATGGCTTGTTTCCAGCCGGAAACTCGGGTCCCTTCCATGAGTCTGCCGGTTGTCGCTGAGACTCGTTTGCCCTGCTTCGCTCTCTTGGCAGCTCGTCTGTCTTCGATATTGCAGATCATCAACCATAGCGTCTTGAGCGCTGATTCATTGTTAGTGAACTGCACCCTGTTGCGGGTAGCTTTCCGCAGTTCATTGTTGAATGATTCAATCGAATTCTTCGTGTAAATGACCTTGCTGGCTGCTGGTGGGAACTGGAGAAACGGTACGAAACGCGCCCATGCATCTCGCCAGACTTTGACTGAGCGTGGATACTTTTCTGCCAATTCAGAGGCTTCAAATTCGTCTAAGGCAGCCTGAGCTGTGGACTCGTCCGTGGCGGTGTAAATCTTTTTCAACGCGGCCGATACGCCCCGGCGATCCCTGTAGGCTACCCATCGGTTAGCGGCACGAATCAGGTGCACGATACAGGTTTGCACCATAGAGTTCGGCCAGGTTGCCTTTACTTCTTCCGGCAAGCCTTTGAACCCGTTACAGCAAACGATAAAGACGTCTTTAACCCCACGGTTAGAAAGATTGGCGCATACTTGCGCCCAGGATGAAGCGCTTTCTTCTTTGGCAATCCACGATTCCAAAAAGTGCTTGATACCGTCGAGAGCCACGCCGATTGCCATGTACGCGGACTTATTGACCACTAGGCCGCCATCGCGGATTTTAATGCGCAGCGCGTCCAGGAAAATGACCGGGTAGAACTCGTCTAGCTGGCGGTTTTGCCAGACCATGACCTCATCGAGGACGGCATCGGTGACTGCGGAAATCGTCTCATGGGAAATATCAACACGCATCGCCGTTGCCATATGATGCTGGATATCCCTAATTGTCATCCCACCGGCGTACAAGCTGACAATCATGTCATCGACATCAGTCAAGCGCCTAGAACCTTTAGGGACCATAGTTGGCAAGAATGTTCCAGCCCGATCTCTCGGGACATCAACGGCAACTGGCCCGTAGTTAGAATCCACAGTCTTTGGATACGACCCGTTGCGGTGATTGTCTGTCCCAGCAGCAGCTTTAGCGCTCCTGTCGCCAGACTCGTAGCCCAGGTGGGCATCCATTTCAGCGTTGAGGCCTCTGGTAATCGAGGCCTGTAACATGCCGCGAACCAGGTCATTGGCATCCGTCGTGGACGTGCCTAGGTCATCAATCAGTTTCGCGATTTCTGGGTTAGCAAGCAACTTCTTTTCAATCGCATCAATCTTGGCCTTATCAGCCGGATCTCGTCTTGTCACAGTAGTCATTCTGGCTTATCTCCTTATGCAGGTTGGGAACCCACACACAAACCATCAGACACTCTCTATTCCGAAGCCACTCCGGCGGCGTGGGCCGCGCACAACATGGACCGCAATAAGTTGCCGGACATCAGCCGCGAGATGCTTGGCAGCGACCTCGACGTGGTCATGGCAGCTGGTCACCCGTTCTACGACAATGACCACCAAAAGGTCGATACTCCGGATTACAGCTTCATGTATGAGGAGGACTACGCCAAGCTTTCCGCTGGCGAGACCGACTGGAACTACTTTGAGTCCAACGATGACTTCAAGAAGATGGCGGAAGGCGACGTCAAGCCGGATCAGAAGTACTGGGGTATCGCACAGGTAGGATCCACCTTGCAGAACTCCCGCTCTGGCGAGGCGAAGGAGCCGTACTCTGATCCGCTTAACGACGTCGTGGATCTCCCCACCATGACCACCGGCGCACTCAACGCACTGGGACAGGATGAAGATGGATTCTCCGTCATGATCGAGGGTGGTGCCATCGACTGGGCCGGACACGGCAATAACCCGGTGCGCGATATCGAAGAAACCCAGGACTTCAACAAATCGGTCGATGCCGCCATCAAATGGGTCGAGGAGAATTCTTCCTGGGAGGAGACCCTGCTGGTTGTTACCGCAGACCACGAAACCGGCTATCTCTCCGGTGCGAACGAGGCTCCGACTGAGGATAACCCTGAGGCGGATAACCGCTTCAACGCTATGGAAGGTGAGAAGGGCAAGGTTGCTCGCCACGGTTGGTACTCCGGTCAGCACACCAACCAGTTGGTGCCGTTCTTCTTCAAGGGCGCCGGCTCCGGGGACATCATGGCCCGTATCTTTGGGACCGATTCGGTCCGCGGTGACTACATCGACAACACCCTGGTAGCCAACTTGACCTTTGATGAGTGGTGGAACGATGGCACCGGCCAAGCAGACGACCCAGAGCAGCCAGAAGACGCTGCCAACCCGTCCGATGACGTCGGCAAGGAAGGCAGCAGCAAGGAATTTGCCGCAGGCCTAGCTACAGGCCTAGGAATCTTGGGCGCTGTCGTTGGTGGACTCGGTTTCCTAGCTACGCAGATGGGCGTGCTTAACATTGACTTGAAGCCCATTTATGAGCAGCTCAAGCGCGTGGACCTGCGCTAAACAGAATCAGGCACACCGCCTTACCTAAAGGTCCTGCCCTTCGCCGTGGAAGCGAAGGGCAGGACCTTTTCTTAGCGCTGGGAAATCGGGGTCGGCTGGATCTTCCACACCTCGTTCGCGTAGTCCGCGATGGTTCGGTCCGAGGAGAAACGACCGGAATAACAGATATTTAGCCACGCCTTCTTTGCCCACGCAAGCTCGTCCTCTTTATACTCTGCGGCCATGCGGTCGCGGGTCTCGCGGTAGTCGGCGAAGTCACCTAGGACGTAGTACTGGTCTTGGGCGTGCTCCCCGAAGCCGTCGAGAAGCGAGGCGCGCAGATCGCCGAAGATACCGGCATTGTTTGCGCCCAGGGTGCTGTCGACAAGCGCATCCAGTACGCGGGCCAAGCCTGGCACGCTCTGGTAAAGCTCGCCCGGGTTGTACTCGGCGCGCAGCTGCGGCAACTCCTCATTGCGGGCGCCGAAGATATAAGCGTTGTCCTCGCCAACCGCCTCGACGATTTCTACGTTT
Source organism: Corynebacterium sp. MSK071 (assembly GCF_030232125.1). Taxonomy (NCBI): domain Bacteria; kingdom Bacillati; phylum Actinomycetota; class Actinomycetes; order Mycobacteriales; family Corynebacteriaceae; genus Corynebacterium; species Corynebacterium sp. MSK071. The sequence goes on from NZ_JASPJA010000003.1 coordinate 70,221, forward strand.
GCTCCATCCATGGTGCCCAAGGTCAGTGCACCATTCATCATGAACTTCATATTGGACGTGCCGGAGGCTTCCTTGCCAGCCACAGAAATCTGCTCGGAGATATCAGCGGCCGGGATGATGTGCTCTGCGGGGGAGACGTTGTAGTTCTCCACAAAAACGACGCGGATGATGTCCTTGGTGTCCGGGTCGTTATTAACCAGGTCTGCGATGGTGTTGATGAGCTTAATAATCGCCTTGGCGCGGTCGTAGCCCGGCGCGGCCTTGGCACCAAAGATGAAAGTACGCTTCGGCACGGTTTCGCCCTCGTCCTTGATGCGGAAGTAGAGGTCAAGGACGTAGAGGGCGTTCATCAGCTGGCGCTTGTACTCGTGCAAGCGCTTAATCTGCACGTCAAAGATGGAATCAGGGTCGATTTCAGCGTCTTGGTGGTCGTTTACCCACTGCGCAAAGTCGCGCTTATTGGCCTGCTTGATGGCGATCAGTTCTCGTAGTAGGTCAGCATCGTCGGCCTTATCGGCGAGTCTGGCCAGCTGGGTGAGGTCAGTAACCCACGCATCGGAACCAGCCTGCTGGGTGAGCAGTTCTGCCAGGCGGGGGTTGCACATCTTCAGCCAGCGGCGCGGGGTGACGCCATTGGTCTTATTGTTGAATTTTTCTGGCCAGAGCTCATGCCATTCGGACAGCGTATCGGCCTTGATGATTTCGGTATGCAGGGCGGCGACACCGTTAATGGAGTAAGCGGCGTAGCAGGCGATCCAGGCCATGTGAACCTGTCCGTTGGACACCGGCGCCATGTAGTCAATGCGACCCTGATCCAGGCCGCGATGGGCCATATCTTCGCGGAAGCGGCGATCGATTTCTTCCACCAACTGCCAGATGCGCCAGAACAGCTTTTGGAAGATGGACACTTCCCAGCTCTCCAGTGCCTCTGCGAGCACGGTGTGGTTGGTGTAGGCGAAGGTCTCGGTGACGATTTTCCACGCCACATCCCAGCTCAGACCATGGTCATCGAGCAATATGCGCAAGAGCTCTGGGATGGCGAGCACTGGGTGAGTGTCATTGAGCTGGATGGAGTTGTACTGCGCAAAACCGGTGAGGTCCTCGCCGTGCTGGGCAATGTAGTTATCCACCATGGTTTGCAGGGATGCGGAGACAAAGAAGTACTGCTGGCGCACGCGCAATACCTTGCCCTCGTACGTGGTGTCATTGGGGTAGAGCACGCGGCAGATGTCCATAACACGCTCGCGCTCGACGATGGCCTCGGTAAAGCGCTGGGAGTTAAAGGCATCGTAATCGAAGTCATCGATGGGCTCGGACTTCCATAGGCGCAGGGTGCCTACGTTATCGGTCCCGTAGCCGGTGATAGGCATGTCATAGGGAATTGCGCGCACGTCCATGTCATCGAAGTGGACGCGGCGCTGTTCAGAGGCACGGCGAATGACAAAGTCATAGCCGTTTTCCATCCACGCATCTGGCTGTTCTTTCTGGAAGCCATTCTCAAAGGACTGTCGGAAAAGGCCGTAGCGGTAGAGAAGGCCATAGCCGGCTACGGGGTAGTCCTGAGTGACAGCGGAATCGAGGAAGCAGGCGGCAAGGCGTCCGAGGCCGCCGTTGCCGAGCGCGGCATCATGCTCGGCTTCGAGGACATCGCTCAGCTCGTGATCGGTTGCCTTGGCCGCGGTCTTGGCATCGTCAACAAGACCCAAGTTGGTGAGGTTATTGAGCAGCGCGCGTCCCTGCAGGAATTCCGCAGAGAAGTAGTGCTGTTGGCGCGTTTCCGCGTAGGCAGCACGGGTGCGCTCCCAATTATCGGCAATCTGCTCCATGACGGCACCGGAGAGGCCCGACCAGAACTTACGGTTGGAAGCGCTGTGCGGGCTCACGCCAGAGGCCGCGCGGACATGGGAGGGAACAGTGGATTCGAAAGCAGAATGCCGTGGCTGGCTCATTTTCAACCTTAAGTTTGTGGGGAGTCACGAAACGCCTGCCAGCTTAATAGCATTGGCCCTGCGCCGCAGGCGGGGGAATGAGAAGACGCGTCTCGGGCACCTAGGGCGTGGCCAAGTAGGTCAATGCCGCACCATATGCCGCCCGGGTGGAGGCATAAACAGTGGGGGCATAGTCAGGCAGGAAGGTTGCTTGGTGGTTGACCGGAGGATCCTGCAACTCATCTTCCGGGGTGCAGCCGATGTGCCAAAAGACATAAGGTACCTCCCACGCCTGCGGCAGGTAGCAAAAGTCCTCGGAGGCGGTGGAGGGGGCCGCGATGACTGAATCGGAGCCAAAAGCGGCGTCGAAAACCTCGCCTACTGGGGCATGGGCAGCGGCGTCATTATCGGTGACCTCGCCGTGGGCGTAGTACTCAAAAGTGGGGTCCTGCTCGCTTCCGGAGGCGACACACTCGGCCTTAACCATGCGTTCGAGGGAGTGATAGACCTTTTCTGCCAGCGCGGGATCATAGTAGCGAGTATTGAGTACCAGCTCGGCGGAGTCGGGGATGATGTTGTTTTTATCGCCGGAGTGAAGCTCGCCTACGGAGATGACAAAGAACTCGTGCGGGGCGACCTCGCGGCCCACAATGGCTTGGAGGCGGGTGACGATCATAGCCGCGATGTAGGTCGGGTCGATGGAGTTATGGGGCATGGAGGCGTGGGCGGATTTGCCAAAGATGCGGATACGCAGGGAGTCGCATCCGGCCATGATCGGGCCGGCGGTGTGGCGAACCGTGCCGGCGCGGCCGGGCATGATGTGCTGGCCAAGGCAAATATCGGGGCGCGGGACGCGGTCGATGAGGTTATCAGCCAGCATGAATTTAGCCCCCATGGAGGACTCTTCGGCCGGTTGGAAAAGGGCGAGGAAGGTGCCGGACCAGGTGGTTCGGGAGGCGTCGAGAAGCGCGCAGGCACCTAGCAGCGCGGTGGTGTGCATGTCGTGTCCGCAGGCGTGCATATTTCCATTGGCAGCGGAATAGGAAACACCGGTGGCCTCCTCTACCGGCAGACCATCGAAATCCGCGCGCAGCAAAGCGGTGGGTCCATCGCCATTGCGGAAGATGGCGACCATCCCATAACCCCCGATGTTCTCTACTACCTCGCAGTCAAAATCGGCGAGCTTGGCGCGGATGCGACCGGCGGTTCGCTCTTCCTCGTGGGAAAGCTCGGGGTGGCGGTGCAGGTCCTCATAAAAGTCCTGCTGCCATTCCAGATCGGCCTGCTGGGAAGTGACGAGCTGGGCGATGCGGGCAGAATCAGACATGGTTTCACACCTTAGGAATTGGGTAGGGTTAGCGCTATGCCGGTTATTCAATTTGATGTTTTGGTTCCCAACGCACAAGCAGAGCGCGTCGCGGATATCTTTACCACTGCCACCGACAAGTTGGTAGAAAGCGGTTCATTAGCCTCCGCTGAGGTTACTCGCCCCGATGCGCCGCAGTTTCCAGAGGGGTTGGAAGAACAGCTGCGGCAAAATTATCGCGATGAGCATGAGGACCGCGACCTTGAGGACGCGAGCGTGTACCGCTACGACATTGCGGTGACAGGGGTGAGCGGCTCGGTTAACCAACTAGGCATGGTGCTCTCGCGCCTTCTTACCCCGCATGCAGTGCTGCCGAAAGACCACGTCTTGTTGGAAGATGAGCTGGCGCATGAGCAGCCAGCTATCTTCCCGTGGTCGCTGTCTATCCGGCCTTAGAGCTGCTTGACGATGTCCCTGGCGGCCGCCGCCAGCTGTTGCGCCAGGGGGCCTTCTTGGCTAAGCGATGCGCAGTAGGCGTCCGTTCCATGCTCGAAAGAACCGGCGATGATGCCCATGGGCGTGCCTGCGTCCCGGGCGAGAGCCGCAATGGTTCCGACGGCCTTTCCAGTCAAAGATTGCTCGTCAAACCTGCCCTCGCCGGTGATGACGAGATCGGCGGAGGATATTTTTTCTGGCAGCCCGAGTGCAGTGGCGACATGTGCGCCGCCGGACAAGACGCGAACATGCTCATCTGAGCCCCAGAGTGTGCGAGAAAGCCAGTGCAGGCCGATGGGAAGGCCACCCGCGGCACCGAAATATTCGGAGTCCGCATCGGCGCCGGTGACTTCGCATGTTTGCAACATGGCACCGGCCAGCAGGGCTACCTGCTCGCCTTGCGCTCCTTTTTGGGGGCCGTACATGGTTGCCGCCTGTACTGGAGTAGCGCGGGTATCTGCCAGCAATGTGAAATCAAGCATGCCCGCCTTGATATTGAGCTGCGCGGTGTCAATGTGATCGAGCTGAACTAGGGGAGCGCCGCCCTTGGGCAGGGCGTAGCCGCGGGCGTCGTGCGCGGCAGCGCCGAGCGCGGTAAGGATGCCCATACCGGCGTCGATGCTGGCAGTTCCTCCCAATCCGAGCACAATCGAGGTGGCGCCGCGTGTTTCTGCATCCGCAATCAGCACGCCGGTGCCATAAGAATCGGCGTGCAGCGGATCAAGGCTGTCCTGCACTGCGGACAGGCCGGTGGCAGAGGCGACGTCGATAAACGCAGTGGTTCCGGCCAGAGCATAGCTTGCCTGAGTCAAGCGGCCTATGGCGTCGGTGGTAGGCAGGGTGATGTTTTCGACGGATTGTCCGCCGGCTGCGGCCGCTTGTGCGAGGACGGCGGCGGTTCCCTCGCCACCATCGGCCATGGGCAGGGTGGTAACCGTGGCCTCGGGAAGAACCTGGCGCACCCCCATAGCAATGGCTGCTGCGGCCTCGGGCGCGGAGGCGGTGCCTTTAAACGAGTCTGGCGCGACGACAATATGCATGCCCGTGATTATAAAGCCCGCCTGCGAAAGGAGTCTGTGCGGCTGAAGATCCGAACGTTCTACAGAAAATATTTTACTTTATTGTCGCTGGTAAAGACGGTTCGGATCTATGCAAGGTCTAGAAACTGCTTGCTTTATCGGTAGTTTGATAGGAAACTGGTATCTGTTCTTATACGTCCACAGAATGGAATGCACGCCATGTCAGTAGATAGCCAAATTTCTGAGTACTACGACAAATTGCTCAAGCGCAATGCGGGAGAACCAGAATTCCACCAAGCGGTTTCTGAGGTTCTGGACTCGCTGAAGATTGTCCTAGAAAAAGACCCGCAGTACGCGGACTACGGCTTGGTGGAGCGTCTCTGTGAACCTGAGCGCCAGCTCATCTTCCGCGTGCCGTGGATCGATGACAATGGTGATATCCAAGTCAATCGCGGTTTTCGCGTCCAGTTCAATTCTGCGCTCGGCCCCTACAAGGGCGGACTGCGTTTCCATCCTTCGGTCAACCTGGGCATCATTAAGTTCCTCGGTTTTGAGCAGATCTTCAAAAATTCCCTGACCGGCCTGCCCATTGGCGGTGGCAAGGGCGGTTCTGACTTTGATCCCAAGGGCAGGTCCGAGGTGGAAATCATGCGCTTCTGCCAGTCTTTTATGACGGAGTTGCACCGCCACATCGGAGAATACCGCGATGTTCCAGCTGGTGATATTGGCGTCGGCGGCCGCGAGATCGGCTTCCTCTTTGGTCAGTACCGCCGCCTGACTACCCAGCATGAATCCGGTGTCCTTACTGGCAAAGGCCTGACCTGGGGCGGTTCCCTGGTTCGTACCGAGGCCACAGGCTTTGGCACGGTCTATTTCACCAATGAAATGATGAAGACCCATGGCGAGTCCTTTGATGGTGCCAAGGTCATTGTCTCTGGCTCTGGCAATGTTGCCATCTACGCCGCAGCGAAGGCCCAAGAACTGGGCGCCACCGTGGTGGCCATGTCCGATTCCTCCGGCTATATCACCACCCCACAAGGCGTGGACATCGAGCTTCTCAAGAACGTCAAAGAAACTCGTCGTGAGCGTATTTCCACTTATGCACAAGAGGCTGGCAGCGGCGTGGAATTTCATGAGGGCGGAAATATCTGGGAAGTAGGGGCGGACGTGGCACTGCCGTGTGCTACCCAAAATGAGCTGGACGGCGACTCGGCCAAAAAGCTTGTGGAAGGCGGCGTGCGCTACGTGGCCGAAGGTGCCAATATGCCGTCCACCCCGGAGGCCGTCCACATATTCCAAGAATCCAAGATCAACTTCGCGCCGGGCAAGGCCGCTAATGCTGGTGGTGTTGCTACCTCCGCGCTGGAAATGCAGCAAAATGCGTCCCGTGATTCTTGGTCCTTTGACTACACCGATGACCGCCTCCACGCGATCATGTCTAATATCTTTAAAAACATCGACAACACGGCGAAGGAATACGACCGCGAAGGCGATTACGTAGCCGGCGCAAATATCGCCGGCTTCAAGAAGGTAGCGGATGCCATGCTGGCACAGGGCGTCATCTAAAAATCGGCCTTTATTCAAGCTCCCCTTTTGCGCCACAGAGCGTGGCGGTAAAAGGGGCGCTTGTTTTTGTATATGCGTGCCATAAATTCTGTATGTGTGGGCGCGGACTGGCAAGACCGGTTGTGGAAGTAAAATCTGCAGTACACACTCGGTGCGTGGCCTCCACGCATGGCGGGTGAGGGTATGTAAAATTCGCGGTATGTACCGTGTCTTTGAGTCTCTAGATGAATTAGTTCAGCACTTGGAGGGGGCCCATGGCTTCCCCATGACCTCTAATTGCGTAGTTCCGCGCCATGAAATGCTCGCGCTTCTCGACGACCTCCGTAACGCGCTGCCCGTTGAGATTGATGACGCGCAGGATGTGTTGGATAAGCAGGATGAAATCCTGCACGGCGCTGAGGAGCGCGCGGACCAAACCATCAATGATGCTAATGCTCAAGCAGATGACATTGTGGGCCACGCACGCGAAGAGGCGGATGCCACGGTGTCCCATGCAGAGCAGCATGCCGCCAAGCTGGTGGCTGATGCTGAAGCTCGCGCTCAGTCCATGGTGGAGCAGGCCCGCGCGGAAGCAGACCGTACTATCGCTCAGGCGAATGATGAATATGAGCGTTCCGTCGCTGAAGGCCGCGCAGAGCAAGAGCGTCTGGTTTCGGAATCAGAAGTTGTTCGCCGCGCCGATGAAGAAGCACATCGCATTGTGGAATCCGCCCACACCGAATCTAACCGTCTGCGCAGTGAATGCGATGAATTTGTGGATGGCAAGCTAAGCGAATTTGAAACCACCCTTAATGGTCTGCTGCGTACAGTAAACTCCGACCGCTCTGCCCTGCGCGGCGGCGCCGGAGTGCGCTCCCGTGGCGGCGACTATTCGGCTCCGGGACGCGCCGGCGGCGCCGCAAGCAACACACGTTACGCGGAAGGCGAGACCTATGAGCGCCGCTATAACGAGCGCTAAAACTTTAGTTTCTTTATCGGCCTTAAGCTCTATGGTTCGGTGCACACCGGGCCGTAGAGTAAGGGGCTAGGAAAGACCTATGCACTAGGCACGGCCAAAGGCCCTATTTGGTGAGCAGGCGGTTCGTCGTACACCGTCTACTCACCAAATAGGGCCTTTATTCATCGCCGCTGGTCTGAGTAAATTAGGTGGTGGCACGAGTGCGAGGTTGCTTAGCGGCAATGGCCTTTCCTTTTTCATGGGGAGTAGGCGTTATGTGGGTGTGTAGGGGAACGGAGATGTCTTCCTGCTGCGGGAGAAGGTGTGCAGGCGCGGCGGATTGGACGGCCATGCATGCTGCAATAATCGCGGTTACCAAGCCTGGAAAAAGGAACGCAACGAGTGCAGTGAAGAAATAGGAAGACAATGATGTCAAGGGATTATCACTGAAATTTTGTGGAAAGCACACGGCACACACGCTAAGGAGCGCACCGGTAGCTAGCACCATCGTGCCCACAGAAATGAGCGCGGTAGGAATGGTCGCGCGGGAGAACCAAGTAATAGCACCTGCGCTTAGGGAAAAGATGAGCGCGCCGGTAAGGACCGAAAGGTCCATGCCGGTGGGCAATACTAAAATGGCACCGGCTACCAAACCGGCAACGACGCTACAGATGAGTGCGGTAAAGAGGCGAATGCCACGCGCGCCGTACATGCCTGAACGGTCCGGGCGTGGAGTGGCGTGAACGAGCATACCGGCAGTAGCTAACACCGCAGCGGGAAGACAGCTAAACACGGTGAAACCGAGCGCTATGCTGCGTAGATCCGTGGAGGCTAGTGCCAAGTGGTAGGTCATGCTTCCAGACTAAGGACGGCTTTCGTTCGGGAAAAGGCTAATCCGCAAAGGCATATGTCCTTTTACATTAAACGCCAGATTCTTGACAGAAACTTTCCTCGCGCGGGCCGCTAGGCGGAGTTTGCGGGGCAAGGTAGACTACCTAGTGTTATGACATCACCATTGAAGTTCGATGTGGGCGAATTGTTGAACGCCCAAGGCGCTGACGCACTGCCGGAACAACGCACCCAAACCGGCCCCTCACCTGAGAGGATCGGCGTGGAGATGATCGCCATCCCGCAGGGCGAAGAGCTCACCGTAGACGCTACCTTGACCCCTCTTGGTGCAGGTGTCTTAGTGGATGCCAACGTATCCGGACAGCTGACCGGGGAATGCGCTCGCTGCTTGAAGGAATTGCACCCACAGTTGGACTTGCACGTCACACAGGTCTTTGCAGCCGACGAATCCTTTGTCTCGGGAGATACCCCTTCAGACGGTGACGAAGGATCCGGAGATGAGATTCCAGAGATTGAAGATGATGAGCTGGATCTCTTGCAGGCCGTGATCGATGAGGCAGGCCTTAATCTTCCCTTTGCCCCAGTATGCGAAGATGGCTGCGAGATTGACACGCCTGAGGGCGTAACCACGGGTATCTCTGGCGAAAAGGATGAAGAAAAGGTCGATCCCCGCTGGGCTGGTTTGGAGAAGTTCCTATGAGCCGCAAGAAGAAGCTAACTGGGGAAGAGGCACTGGCTGCCGAGTTCGCTGCAGTAGACCATTCCCCGTTGTTGGAATCGCTCGGTGTGGAATTGCAACCAGAGCACCTGTGCCTAGCATTGACCCACCGTTCATTTGCTAATGAAAATGGGCACTTGCCAAACAACGAGCGCTTGGAGTTCTTGGGCGATGCGGTGCTGGGCCTTTCGGTAGCCTCTCAGCTCTACATCACCTACCCGTCCCGTCCGGAATCGGATATTTCCAAGATGCGCGCATCGATTGTCTCGCGCTACGGCCTGTCTGATATCGCCCGGGAAATAAACCTAGGACCGCACATTTTGTTGGGTAAGGGCGAGCAGTCCACTGGTGGCCGCGATAAAGATTCCATTCTTGCGGATACCACTGAGGCAATCTTTGGTGCCATTTACCGCGAGCATGGTTTTGAAACGGCGCGTGACGTCATCTTGCGCTTATTTGCGGAAAAGATCGAAAATGCGACTGTGAGCGGGCGCCACTTGGATTGGAAGACCTCTTTGCAGGAGCTGTGCGCGGAGCTAAAGGCGCCGATGCCGGTTTATTCGGCTACTTCCACCGGACCAGAGCATGACCAGACCTTTAATGCAGTAGCTACTGTGGCTGGTCTGACCGTAGGAAATGGTGTGGGCCACAATAAAAAGTTGGCCGAGCAGCAGGCAGCTCAGGAGGCCTGCCAGACCCTGCGCGAAACTCCGCTTTTGGTGCAAGGCACTGCACATAAAGAGGGCTGAGCATGCCGGAATTGCCGGAAGTCGAGTCCGTCCGCCGTGGCCTTGCACCACACGTGGTGGGACGGACTTTTGAGTCTGTAGAGGTGTTACACCCGCGTTCCAATCGTGGCCAAGATGAGCCGCTTTCCGGTCTCCTTGAGGGCAAAGAGATCTCTGCGGTGGCCAGGCGCGGGAAGTTTATGTGGCTGGAATTTGTGGGCGAAGATGCCATGGACCCCCACCGTGACGTCCTCTTTATCCACCTAGGTATGTCGGGTCAGATCCGAATAGGTGCCACCGAATCTTCGCACCTTCGCATTACCGCCCAGCTGAGCGGTGGGGTAGAGGTGTGCTTTGTTGACCAGCGCACCTTTGGGTATTGGTTGTATGCGCCGTGGGACAAGATTGCGCACATTGGCATTGACCCGCTGGAACCGGATTTCGATAGTGCGGCTACAGCACGGCGCCTGCGTGCGAAGAGGACCGCAGTGAAGACCGCGCTTTTGGATCAAACGCTGACCTCTGGAATCGGCAATATTTACGCTGATGAATCCCTGTGGGACGCGCAAATCTCACCCCGCAAGAAAGCTTCGACCTTGCGGCAAAAAGATGCTGTTGCTCTGCTTGCAGCAGCTCAGGAGGTCATGACAGCGGCCCTAAAAGTGGGTGGCACGAGTTTTGATTCCCTGTACGTAAATGTGAACGGCGAATCGGGGTATTTTTCGCGTTCCTTGGCCGCGTATGGGCGTGCTGGCCAGCCCTGTCTGCGGTGTGAAACGCCCTTGGAGCGCTGCATAATTTCAGGGCGGTCCACCCATTTTTGCCCCCATTGTCAATAATTTATGGCGTATGGGGTTCACGTTGTGAACCTTAAGGCAGTAAATTATTCTGCATGGATTTTCTTGAAAATGTCGTAACGACATTTAATGACGGCGTGTGGTCGTGGATTTTGCCGTGGCTGCTGATTGCTGCGGGCCTATTCTTCGGCATCCGTACTGCTTTGGTGCAAGTGCGCATGGTGCCGGATATGTTCCGCGCCGTCGTCGAGCGCCCCAAGGGGGAGGGCCGCGATGAGGACGAAGACTATGGCGGAATCTCCGCGTTTAAGGCCTTCACCATTTCAGCTGCTTCCCGCGTTGGCACCGGTAACGTTGCCGGCGTGGCAGTGGCCATTTCCGTTGGCGGCCCAGGTGCCGTCTTCTGGATGTGGCTGATTGCCATCCTGGGTGGCGCTACTGCGTTCATCGAGTCAACCTTGGCCCAGCTGTGGAAGGTCCGCGATGGCAATGGGTACCGCGGTGGTCCGGCGTATTATATGAAGCGCGGTTTGGGGTGGGGACCGCTCGGCGTGCTTTTCTCCATCGCCATCGCCTTTACCTTTGGCTTGGTATATAACGCCTTCCAGACCAACGCCATTGCGGATGCGGTGTCCTTTTCCTTTGACCGCGATGACACGATGTTCCGCTCCATTATCGGCATTGTTATCGCCGTGGTTGCGGGTCTTATCATCTTTGGCGGTGTGAACCGCATTGCCAATATCACCCAGGTCATCGTGCCATTTATGGCGGTGGCTTACCTGCTCATCGGTGGTTTTGTCGTCATTACCAATTTTGACAAGGTACCGGGAATGATTGGCGATATCGTCGGTCACGCCCTAGGAATCAAGGAAATTGCGGGAGCCGGTCTTGGCGCGGCCATGATGAAGGGTATTCAGCGCGGTCTGTTTTCAAATGAGGCCGGCGAAGGCTCTGCCCCTAACGCGGCGGCAACTGCGGCCGTATCTCACCCAGTCAAGCAAGGCTTGGTGCAGACCCTCGGCGTGTACTTTGACACCTTGGTGGTATGTACCATCACTGCTTTCATTATCTTGCTGGGACCAGAGATTGCCTATGGTGCAGAAGCAGAAGGCGTGTCCTTGACCCAGGCAGCCCTATCTTCTGAGGTGGGCGAGTGGGGAATCCACTTCGTCAGCTTTATCCTCTTCTTCCTGGCCTTCTCTTCCATCCTGGGCAATTACTACTTGGCGGAGTCTAACCTGGAGTACCTCACCCAGAGCAAGCCTGCGCTGGTGATTTTCCGCCTCGTCGTACTTTTCTTTGTCTGGTTCGGTGCGGTGGGCTCCTTGCCGCTGGTCTTTGCCTTGGCCGATACCGGCGCGGCAACCATGGTTATCCTCAATATCCTCGCCATCGTGCCGCTATCCGGGGTGGCCATCAAACTGCTCAAGAACTACAACGAGCAGCGCAGCCATGGCATTGACCCGGTATTCCACCGCGATATGCTGCCGGAGCTTAAAGGCGTGGAGTGCTGGGACGGCTCCGACCCCGTCACTCGTCGCAGCGAAGAGGACCGCCGCGTCCTGCGCGATAAGGGTCAACAAGATCACTACTAGGAGCTAGGGAGGCCGCTTGACCAGGGAAAGAATGACCGCTTTTGTCCACGGGCACGTCCAAGGCGTGGGCTTTCGATGGTGGACGCGCTCCCGTGCCCTCGAGCTCGGCTTGAAGGGGCATGCTACTAATTTGGCCGACGGTCGGGTTCAGGTTGTAGCCGAGGGACCGCGGGAGAAATGTGAGGAGTTGCTAGGACTCCTCAAAGAACAGCCCAGTATGACTCGCCGGCCAGGAACGGTGGACCTAGTAGTCGAGCAATGGGCTGCCCCCAAGGGAGAGTCTGGCTTCATTGAACGCTGATGCATAGCACATGCCCGCAGTTTCGAGCCTTGAGGCTCGGCTGGGCAGGCGTGCTCTAAGCTTGCTAAACTAACCCAAATGCACCTGAAATCGCTGACGCTCAAAGGCTTTAAATCATTTGCGTCGGCGACGTCTCTGAAATTTGAGCCGGGCATTTGCGCTGTTGTCGGACCGAATGGTTCCGGCAAGTCCAATGTGGTCGATGCGCTAGCTTGGGTCATGGGCGAGGGAAGCGCCAAGACGCTGCGTGGCGGAAAGATGCAAGACGTCATCTTTGCCGGCGCCGGCGACCGCAAGGCTTTGGGGCGCGCCGAGGTAACCCTCACCATCGATAATGCGGACGGCGCGCTGCCGATCGAGTATTCGGAAGTTTCGGTCACCCGCCGAATGTTCCGTGACGGTGCCAGCGAATACGAAATCAATGGCGCCAAGGCGCGCCTTATGGATATTCAGGAGCTGCTCTCTGATTCGGGTATTGGCCGCGAGATGCACATTATCGTCGGCCAAGGCAAGCTTTCTGAAATCCTCGAATCGCGGCCCGAAGATCGGCGCTCCTATATCGAAGAGGCAGCGGGTGTGCTCAAGCACCGCCGCCGCAAGGAAAAAGCGCAGCGAAAGCTCACTGGCATGCAGGCCAATTTGGATCGCCTGCAGGACCTTACGGATGAGCTAGGAAAGCAGCTTAAGCCTTTGGCCCGCCAGGCCGAGGCCGCGCAGCGTGCGGCCACGGTGCAAGCTGATCTGCGCGATGCCCGCCTGCGCTTAGCCGGCGATAGGGTAGTGCGGCTGCGCAGCAAGTTTCAGGAGGCCGAGCGCACGGCCGAAGTTCTCGCCGAGCAGGTTGAAGAAGTTACGGCGCAGCTGGAAGAAGCGACAGGCTCCCAGCTAGAGGTAGAAGCCCAACTAGAAGAAATAAGCCCCAAGGCAGATGCCGCCCAAAAACTGTGGTTCGATCTGTCTACGCTTTCTGAGCGCATTTCCGCCACGCAGCGCATCGCGGAAGAGCGAGCGGCCAATGCTGGTGCGCAGGTGGCTTATTCTGGCCAAGATCCGGAGGACCTAGAGGCACGGGCCACCCGTGCAGATGAGGAGCATGCGGAGCTTCTCGCCGCGGCGGAAGAAGCTGCAGAACGCCTGGAAGCGATCCGCGAAGAGGTAGCAGAGCGCCGCGAAGCCTTCGAGGCGGCCGAGCGCGAACACATGGCCCAGCTGCGCGCCATTGCTGATAGGCGCGAGGGCGTAGTCCGCCTTATCGCGGCGGAGGAAAAGGCGGCAGGCCAGGTTACTTCGGCGGAAGAGGAGCTAGCGCGGCAAGAAGAAACCCTTGCTTCTACCAGTCAGCGCACTCAATCTGCCCAGGCAGAGGCGGATGAGGTGGCGGATAAACTGCAATCTTTGGCTGGCGAGCGCGAGCCGCTCGAGGAGGCACATGTGCGCGCGGCCAGTGAATCGGGTGCGGCTGATAAGCGCTTGGAACAGCTGCGCGATGAGCAGCGCGAACGCGAGCGCGCCGTGTACACGTTGCGCTCCCGCATCGATACCTTGGCCCAGACCGCACCAGAAAAAATCGATGTAGGTGAGCAGTTCCAGCCGCTGGCCACATTCATCAGCACCTCATATGAGACAGCGGTTGCTGCCGCATTGGGCGCCTTCGCTGAGGCTCAGGCCGGCGAGATTTCCGTTCAGCTCATTGCGGACCTGGAAAAAGGTACGCGTTCCGCGCTTATCGATGTCTCCGTGGCCGCCCCCGCCACTTCCTGGCGCGTGGATGCAACTTTGCCCACCGGAACCTCGTGGTTGCTCGACCACATTGCTGTGGTTCCGGAGGTATCCGCCGCGCTGCACCGCCTCCTTGCGGATGTCGTGCTCGTTCCCGATTTCGCGGCGGCGAAAAAATTGGTGGCAGAGGATCCTCGCCTGCGCGCCGTTACCGAATCGGGCGTGGTGCTGGGCGAAGGTTGGGTAGAAGTAGGCACCGGTGCCTCGTCTACCGTAGAGGTCACCGCTCGCATCGCAGAGGCAGAGGAACAGCTGGAATCTGCGACGCAGGAGCTAGAAGAGCTATCCGGCACGCTTGAAGGTGCAAAGATTGCAGCAGAAGATGCCCGCGTGACCGCCGCTTCGGCGAAGGCTGCTTTGCGCGAACACGATACCGAGGTTGACGCGTGGAAGCGTGATCATCAGCGCCTGCTTAAGCAATACGAGGCCAATAAATCGGAACACGAAAAGGCCGCTGCGCGGGCGACCGAGATTGAGGTAAAGATCGCAGAAGCCCGCAAGCAGCTTGCCGACGCCCGCGATAGGCTCGCCCGCGTCGATGCGGACGAGCAGCCAGATGAGCCTTCTTCGGCGGAACGTGACGAGGCTTCGGCCGCATTAGAGCAGGTTAAGTCGATGGAGATGGAGGCGCAGGTTGCAGCCCGCTCTGCTCAAGACCAAGTGGGTCAGGTAGCGGGGAAGGGCGAGGCATTGCGTCGCCAAGCGCAGCATGAGCGCCAAGCCAAGGCTCGCCATGAGCAGGCCATGGCCCGGCGCAAAGCCCAAGGGGAATTGGCCGGTGCAGTGGCAAGGCATTCGCGTGATTTGGCCGCGCGCGCCACGCAATTGCTAGAGCGCGCCACCGCTGAGCGCGATGACTACTTTGCGCAGCGCACCTCCTTGAACGCGCAGTTGCAACAGGTAAAACAGCAAGTCTCGGCCGCGCGACAGCAGCTGGACCGGTTGACCAACCGCGCTCATGACTCAGAAATTGCTCGCTCGCAGGCACAGGTGCGCGTCGATGAAGCAGAAGCCAAGATTGTGGAGCAGCTCGGCATTGCGATTTCGGACCTTTTGCAGGACTACACCCCAGGCGAGGATTTCGATCGCGGGGCGGAAAATGCGCGCCTGAAGCAAGCAGAAAAGGACTTGAATTCTTTGGGCAAGGTTAATCCACTTGCGTTGGAAGAATATAAGGCTTTGGAGGAGCGTTATTCCTTCCTGTCCACCCAGCTGGAAGATGTCATCCAAGCCCGCAAGGATCTTGCCGGGGTTATTGAGGACGTGGATGCGCAGATTTTACAGCTTTTCACCGATGCCTGGCATGACGTGGAAGCGGAATTCCCCAAGGTCTTCCAGACCCTTTTCCCTGGTGGCGAGGGCCGCCTCATCCTCACGGAGCCGGAGGACATGCTTACCACCGGCATCGAGGTGGAAGCGCGCCCACCGGGCAAGAAGGTCAAGCGCCTGTCCTTGCTTTCTGGTGGTGAGAAGTCGCTCACCGCGCTGGCAATGCTGGTAGCAATCTTCCGCGCCCGCCCCAGCCCGTTCTACGTCATGGATGAGGTTGAGGCAGCGCTTGATGATGTCAACCTGCGCCGCCTCATTGCCCTTTTTGAAGAGTTGCGCAAGGATTCGCAGCTTATCGTCATTACGCACCAAAAGCCGACGATGGATGTAGCTAACGTGCTGTATGGCGTGACCATGCGCGGCGACGGTATCACCCGTGTTATTTCGCAGCGCATGAATCCCGCAGGTAGTGCCCCTGGAACAGAGCAAGCCAGCGAGGACGCTACCCGCCTGGGCGTTGATGCTCCACGGGGCGACTAGCCAGGGTGGTAGCCGCGGGCGTCGCCTGCCGGTAGGCCCCTCTATCCGGGATAGGAGGGGGTTTGGCGTGCCGCGAGCCCGCAAGACTGGCACTATAGAGACATGAATTCTTTATGGTTATGGATCGGCATTGCGATCGTCGTCATTGTGCTGATTATTCTTCTCGTAGTAATCGGCAAAAAACGCGGCGACGCCAAGAAGGTGTCCTTTGACAAGCCCACTGAGGAAGAACCGAAGCAGCTTACTCAGGAGCAAAAGTCCGGCAATTATCAAGCTAAGTCCGGCTTTAACTTCGCTCCTGCCGGTAGTGCCAAGGAAAAGCAGAAAAGCCCGGTGCAAGCGGAAAAGCCCGTGAAGAACCAGCCAGCTGCGGATAAGTCAGCTCCGGCACATCAGGAGGCAAAGGCAGAGCCTAATGCTACCGACATTGCCAACGAGCAGCTTAGCGGCAAGACCCCACAACCACAGGCCAAGCCGCAAGCACCTGCGGACAAGCCACAGCCTGCTCAGGCTAAGACCGATGCTGCGGCCGACAAGCCCGCGGTAGAGCAACCAAAGGAAAATAAGCCGGCACCACAACAGCAGGCAAAGCCGGCAGAAACCAATAAAACTACTGAGACCAAGAAGCCGGCAGATGTCAAAGAGCAGCCGACTGACTCTCTCCCAGATAAGTCCGAAAAGAACCCGTCCACGGGCGCTGGAGCCACGGCGGCAACCGCTGCCGGTGCAGCAGGGGTAGCGGGTACGGCAGCTGCGGCTGCAGAAAGTAAAGAAACGCCTGCGGATAATGTCGCAGAATCGGTCGAGCAGCCAGCAGCAACATCCGAGCCGAAGGAGCCAGCGGAAGAGGCTTCGCCAGCTGCTGAAAAGGCAGAAGCTCCTGAAGATACCGTGGCTGTGGAAGACGCCGCAGTAGCAGAGGAATCCCCAGTCTTTGACGAGGTCGTTGAAGACAAGAACGCGGAAGACATTGAAGAGCGCGTCGATGACCGCGAGGAGGCCGAAGAGGCTGCGGCTGCAGCCGAGGCACAAACCGGCGCGGCCGAAGCAGCCAAGGAGCAGACCGAGGCTCCAGAGGGAGAGCCAGCCCCAGCGCCAGTACCACAGGAAGACATTGCTCCCGCAGGCGGGCGCCTTGGGCGTCTGCGTGGACGCCTGTCCCGTTCGCAAAATGCCATCGGCCAGGGACTTATGGGAATTCTTTCCGCAGGCGATCTGGATGAAGATGCCTGGGAGGAAGTAGAAGATACTCTCATCATGGCGGACCTAGGCACCAAGTCCACTATGAAAGTGACTGACTCCCTGCGCGAGAAGATTGCTGAGCGCGGCGTCTCCAGCGAGGACGAGGCCCGTGCCATGCTGCGTGAATGCCTCATCGAGGCAGGCCACCCAGAGATGGACCGTTCCATTAAGGCCATGCCGAATGAGGGTAAGCCAGCCATCGTTATGGTTGTCGGCGTTAACGGCACCGGCAAAACCACCACCACGGGCAAGCTTGCCCGTGTGCTTGTAGCCATGGGTCATAAGGTACTTCTGGGCGCGGCGGATACTTTCCGTGCTGCGGCCGCTGATCAGCTCGAGACATGGGGTCGCCGCGTTGGCGCCGATACCGTGCGCGGCAAGGAGGGCGCTGACCCAGCATCGGTCGCCTTCGACGCGGTAGCTCGCGGTGTAGAACAGCAAGTAGATGTGGTCTTGGTAGATACCGCAGGCCGCCTGCATACCTCCACAGACTTGATGGACCAGTTGGGCAAGGTCAAGCGCGTGGTGGAAAAGAAGACCGATGTGGACGAGGTTCTGCTGGTACTGGACGCTACCGTGGGACAAAATGGTCTGACTCAGGCCCGCATATTCCGCGAGGTAGTAGATATCACCGGCGTCGTCCTAACCAAGCTGGATGGTACTGCCAAGGGCGGAATCGTCTTCCAGGTGCAAGAGGAATTGGGCGTTCCGGTCAAGCTTGTGGGCTTGGGCGAAGGCGCCGATGATCTCGCACCGTTTGAGGTCGAAGGCTTTGTCGACGCTCTCTTGGGCGAGAAATAACGCCTAACTTCAAAGCTCCCCCTGCATATCGGGAAGCGCGAGCGTGCGCCACGGTGTGCTGGGGGAGTTCTTCGTTTTCCTGGCTGAGTTCCAGCGTGTACCTTGCTCGCGAATTCTTTTCGTCGATTTGGGATCACCACTTCGCAAACTATGCGGAATGGGCAATTCAATTGCTATGGAAGAATGTCCTGCTAAGTGCCTGTGGTTTTTCTGACTATAAGCGTAATTGGGGCGGTTGTGCTCGCCTTTTATCAGTCGCCAGGGAATGCTGCAATGTGGTTTGGCCTTGGTGGGAATGGTAGCCTGAAGGGGCTGTATTTAATGCGAAATTCGCATTAAACCTAGACCAAGGTTCGTGAGGCAAGTATTTCGTGACGCTACTTTATGCAGTCCTCCTCGCGGCGCTGGCAGTGATCTTGGCACCGGTAACCGTAAAGGTTATTGACCGAAAGGCAGGCTATCTACTAGCTGGCCTTTTTGTTATTGCAGCGGTCCTTATTGCCAAGGAATTTCCTGCCATTGCAGCCGGGGAGGAATTGAGTTTCCACGCCACTTGGGTGCGCGATTTTATCGCACCGGGCGTCGACGTAAGTTTTGCTCTCCGCGGGGATGCGTTGAGTATTTTCTTTGCTATGTTGGCGCTGGTCATTGGTGCCGTCGTCTTTACGTATTCGGCGGCTTATCTGCCTAAGAATGAGGGTAATACCAGCTTCTACACCTTGATGACAGCGTTTACGCTGTCCATTTTATTGCTGGTTTTGGCCAATGACGTTGTGGTTTTGTTCCTTGCCTGGGAGCTAGTCTCCTTGGCTTCCTTTATGCTGATTGCGCGCTCCGGTTCGGGCGGCGAAGCTGGTTCGCAGCGCACCTTGATCCTGACCTTCGTTGGTGGATTGACCCTGCTGACCGGGTTGGGTATTGCTGCGACAGTGACCGGATCGACTGCGGTATCTGAGATTCTGGCGTCGCCGGTATGGACACAGCGCCCCGGTGTAACAGCGGCCGTAGCCGTGTTGATCGCGGCGTCTGCATTTACCAAATCGGCGCAATTCCCATTCCACTTTTGGCTTCCTGAGGCTATGGCCGCCGCCACTCCGGTTTCGGCTTTCCTTCACGCAGCCGCAGTGGTCAAGGCTGGCGTGTACCTGCTGATTCGCTTTTCCACGATCTTCCACGATGTGGCGGTATGGAATTGGCTGCTCATCGTGGTTGGAATGGGTACCGCGGTAATGTCCGCGGTCTTTGCAGTGCAAAAGACGGATTTGAAGAAGCTCACGGCTTATTCGACCGTCTCCCATTTGGGCTGGATTGTCGCCACCATTGGTGTGGGAACCCCATTCGCTATCGCCGCAGCGTTGGTACACACGTTGGCGCACGCGCTATTTAAGTCCTCGCTGTTTATGCTTATTGGCGTCATCGACCACGAGGCCGGTTCGCGCGATATTCGCCGCCTCGGACCACTGTGGAATAAGATGCCGTGGACATTTTGCTCGGTAGTCATCGGCGCGGCCTCTATGGCCGCGGTACCACCGCTTTTGGGCTTTGTATCCAAGGAAGGCATGCTCACTGCGTTTGAAGACGCCCCGATTGGTGGCACTGGCCAGGTCATCTTGCTTATCGTTGCCGCCATCGGCGCCTTCTTTACCTTTACCTACTCCGCCAAGATCGTCTTCGGCGCCTTCTTTGATGGACCTCGCGATATGGGACATGTCCACGAGGCTCCGGTTTCCCTGTGGCTGCCTGCCGCACTACCGGGCTTTATGTCCCTGCCGCTGGTATTTGTACTCGGAATCTTTAATAACCCGATTGACCATGCAGTGGCTGCTGTTGGTCTGGAACATCATTCGCACCTTGCCCTCTGGCACGGGCTTAATGTTCCTTTCCTTATCTCGCTCGTGGTCCTTATCGCCGGTATTGCCGGTATCTTTGC
The DNA here is from genome assembly GCF_030232125.1 of Corynebacterium sp. MSK071. NCBI lineage: Bacteria > Bacillati > Actinomycetota > Actinomycetes > Mycobacteriales > Corynebacteriaceae > Corynebacterium > Corynebacterium sp. MSK071. The sequence goes on from NZ_JASPJA010000003.1 coordinate 90,021, forward strand.
CCGCAAGACGATGTGGGCAAGCTTTGAGGACAAGAAGTTTATGCCGCGCAGCGGCAATGAGTTGCTGCACTCTCTGCAGTTGGGCTGTTCGCGGCTGGGACGAGTCTTGGGCAAGATGTCCGATTCGCATAATCCGTCCCGCCACATGCTGCCCATTGTCATTTTGATTATCGTGTTGGCCGCGACCACGCTCATCCGCGATGGCGTCGATGGGGTAGCGCTGCAGCCGCGGGTAGATGGTCTGGATAACCCATGGGATCTGCTTCCATTGGGAATCATCGCGCTGGCTATGTTTGGTTTGGTGCGAACTCAGAACCGCTTGACCGGTGCCATCATGATCGGCATTGCCGGCTCTGGTGTAACCCTGCAGATGTTCCTGCTCGGGGCGCCGGACGTAGCTTTGACCCAGTTTATGGTGGAAGCCCTATCTGTCATCGTTATGATGATGGTGCTGCGCTACCTGCCGGAAACCTTCCAACCGGTGAAGGATAAGTCCCGCAAGACCGGCTCTATTGTCATCGCAGTTTTGGCCGGTGTTGCTGCATTCTTGGGCGTGTGGGGCCTCATGGGCCGACACGAGCGTTCGGATCTGGCCATGTGGTATCTCGATAATGCGCCGGATATTACCGGCGGCGATAACGTCGTGGCTACCATCATCGTGGAATTCCGTGCGCTCGATACATTGGGCGAGCTTTCCGTGCTGGGCATGGCTGCAGTGGTTATCGCAGCCATTACTACAACGTTGCCGCGATTCCCATTCAGGTCAGGTACACGTCCTGCGCCATTTGGCCAGTCGCAGCTGAACTCTGTGCCATTGCGCAAGGGCGTAAACGTGGTGATCCCGTTGCTGGTAATCATGTCTGTCATCGTTTTCTTCCGCGGCCATAATGCCACTGGTGGTGGTTTCCCGGCAGCATTGATTATGGGCGCAGCAATCGGGCTTATCTACCTGTCCCGAGGATCTGATGAAATCGTCTTCGGCCGCATGACTCCGATTCACTTGACCGGTATCGGCATTATCACTGCCTTGGCTGCAGGCTTCGTGGGCTACTTGCACCACGGCCTTGGCAACGGTGGCTTCTTGGCGGCTATTCATGCTGAGGCCTTTGGTCAGCACTGGACTACCTCGCTCATCTTCGATTTGGGCATCTACCTAGCGGTGTTGGGCATGTTGACCATGGCGATTAATGCCCTGGGCGGTTACCTGCGCCCTGGCACGGAGCGTGACTTCCTGCCGTGGATTCATGATGATAATTCCGCGCTGCCAACCACGCCGCGCATTTCGCTTGAGGATGTCGATGATCCGTATCCGGACCCGATTAACCCCTCGACCGATCCTTTGGCTTTGCTGACGCCATCGGAAGCAAGGACGAAGAGGAAAAATAAACGGTCCATGCCTAAGCGAGGAGGAGAGAAGTAATGATCCTTGCATTGACTATTGCTTTGCTCATAGGCAGTGCCGTCTACCTCATCCAGCAGCGCGGTTTGGTGCGCATCGTGTTGGGCATGATGGCCTTCGGACACGGAGCTAACCTAATGCTGCTGGCTACGGGCGTGTACTCCTACCGCGGCGAGTCCTTCCCCTCCCAGGTTCCACACGACCAGATGGCAGATCCGCTGCCGCAGGCCTTCGTGTTGACCGCGGTGGTTATTTCCATGGCAACCTCGACCATCCTGTTGACGATGGCGGCAATGGGCAAGAACGACGACACCGATGTGGTGGAGCCGGTTGATGACAACACCATCGACCATGCCTTTTCAACCTTGGGCCGTGACGCCCAAAATCGCCAGATTCTGGAAGAATCCACCAACCAACTTGACCGTATCGGTCAGGTGGACCACGACACTCCCGTAGCAGAGCGCGGGGCAGCTGAACAGAAGGAGGATGATAAATAATGACTGATGCTGTAGCTCAACTCCTTCCGCTCTTCCCAGCGGTCCCGCTGATTGCAGCAGCCTTTGCACTGCTGGCACCGTGGCGTGCGGTGCGCGATTCCATCATGTTGATCATCCCGGGCATGGGAATCTTTGCTGGCCTGGGTCTGCTGATGTACACCATGAACAACGGGGTAGTTGCCCACACAGTGGGCCTATACCAAGGCAATGTGGGTATCCCGTTTGCTGCGGATGCTTTCTCCGCGTTGATGATCATCACCACGATGATTGTCGCTTTTGGCGCCAACTGGTTTGCCATTGCGGGCGGGGAGACCAAGTCTCGCTTTTATCCATCGCTCACCTTGATTTTGATTACCGGTGTCTGCGGTGCGTTGCTTACTGCTGACCTCTTTAACTTTTTCGTCTTTATTGAGGTTATGCTTCTGCCGTCTTATGGCCTTATCACCATGTCTGGTACTTGGTCGCGTCTGGCGGCCGGACGTGCCTTCGTCTTGGTGAACCTTTTCGCCTCCACCTTGCTGGTCGTTGGCGTGGGTTATATGTATTCGGTTACCGGCGCGGTTAACCTTGGCGCATTGAAGGGTGCGGCAGCAGGTAACGGGCCCGTCACCGTCGCCGCGGGTTTGATTCTCATTGCAATCACCGCCAAGGCCGGCGTATTCCCTGTGCAGTCGTGGTTGCCTCGCACTTACCCGGGGACCTCAGCTGCGGTGATGGGCCTGTTTTCCGGCCTGCACACCAAGGTGGCCGTGTACATGCTCTATCGCCTCTACGTGCAGCTATTCGGTCTGGATCAGCGCTGGAATGTGTTGATCATCGTGATCATGATCATCTCCATGATGATCGGTGCCTTTGGCGGCCTAGCGGAGAACTCCATTCGCCGCGTGCTCGGCTATCAGATGCTCAACGGCATGCCTTTCATCTTGGTAATGCTTGCTTTTACCTCTGATGACCCACGCCGCGCACTAGCAGCCGGCATTATGTACACGATTCACCACATGTTGACTGTTGGTTCGCTGATCTTGGCTTCTGGCGCCATTGAGGAAACCTACGGCACGGGCCTGCTAACCAAGCTGTCCGGTCTCGCTCGTCGGGACCCCATTATCGCGTGGATTTTCGCTGCCGGTGCGTTCTCCGTCGTAGGTTTCCCGCCGTTCTCCGGAATGTGGGGCAAGCTGATGATCGTCTTCGAGATTGCCCGGGTAGGAGGCGCGTGGGCGTGGATCGCTATCGCGGCTATTATCATTGCCTCCTTTGCCGCCTTCTTGGCCATGCTGCGGGTATGGCGCAAGGTTTTCTGGGGCAAGGGCTTGCCGGAAGATAAGGTTCCGGATGAACTGATCATCCGCAAAAAGCTCATGGCCCCCTCTGCCGCACTCATCCTTGGTTCGCTGTGCATGTTCATTTTCTCTGGGATCGTTCTGGACGTTGTGGATAGCGCCTCGGAGCAGCTGCTTGATACCACCGCTTATACTGAAACCGTCTTGGGAGACGAGCCGATTGCAGTTCCCAATATCGATGAAATTCAGGAGGGCCGTTAAATGAACGCAGTGGTGTATGCATTGTGGCTCATTAAGGAAATCTTTGTGGCCGGCATTAGCCTGGCAATGGCGGCCTTTAAGCCAGATAACGAATACCACCCGGTTATCATTCGCTATCCACTGCGTGTGACTGGAGCATGGGAGATCTTCTGGTTTACTTCTTCTATTACCGCAACGCCGGGAACCCTTTCGCTGGGTTTGCGCGAGCCACCCCGCAAGGGGCTGCCACGTATCGTGCTGGTGCAGGCCGTTCAGGGATCTGACCCGGCGGCAATCGTGGCTGATTTGGCTGATATGGAGCAGCGCCTTGCCCCACGGGTGAAAGACATCGACTACGGCGTCCCAGGCCAAGGAGAGACGACGCAATTGGATGAGGCTTTCTACGAGTATCCCCTCGAATCTGTCGGTCGCTTTATGCGCTCGCCTGACTTGGCGCGGGCGGAGGACACTCCGCTTTCAGAAAGCGAAGCGGACGTCGAAAAGCCGAAGCGTCATGCCCGGAACATAAAACGCAGGAAGGAGACCGAGCGATGATTGATTTTGCCACACTGTCCCCGTTCGGCTGGGTCGTATTTGTATGCGTATTCATCATTGGCATCGCCACATGGTGCGGCGTGGTGCTTGCACTGCGCACACGCGATGAGCTCACTCGCGCAATTACGTCTGACATCGTGTTCTACGGCATGATCTGCATGTACTTGGCATGGTCGATGACCAATAACGCCCCGATGGCCTACTACATTGCACTCCTCGGTGCCATTGCCGCGGGCGTGCTGCCCACGCTATCTATGGCCCGCATTATCTCGAAGGGCAGGCGATAAAATGGCTATTTCTGAGATTATCGCCTCGGTGCTACTTATTATCGCCACCATTTTGGTGGTCGCGACGGTTATATCCCTGTGGCGGGCGCCCGACGCATTGACGCGCGCTAACCTGCTGGGGCCGACCGTGGGTCTTGCGGTACCGCTGATTATCGTGGCCAAACTAGTTGTAGATTTTGGCCGCGATGGCTTTTCCCTGTGGCTGCTCATTCAAGCCCTGATCGCCTGCTTCGGTGTGTGGATTATCGGTTCAGTAGGTTCCTTCTACCTGGGACGTTCCATCTACGGCGTAACAGTTACTGACGTCAAACACGCCAAGCATAACCACAAAAAAGTCCAAACCGTGCAAGCCAAGGAAGACGATATCTAGTCACCCTCAGCGCCTTCTGGCGGCGAGTCTTATCTGCAATAGCGCTCAATGGCGGAAATGCAGACGAGCTCGCCGCCTTTTGGTTTTACTGGATTGTGGCATTCACCGGGCCCTAGATTCATGACGCGAATATAGTGCACAGCAACTGCCGTGCTCGGGCTAGAATGGATGCACACTATTCGGTGCTTCTAGCCCGCCCCGAAGAGAAAACAAGGAGTAACAATGAAACTCATCACGGCCATCGTTAAGCCCTTTACCCTGCCGGAAATCCGTCAGGCGCTAGAGCAGCAGGAAGTACGCGGTCTCACTGTTACTGAAAGCCAGGGCTTTGGGCAGCAGCGAGGGCATAGCGAGGTATATCGCGGAGCAGAATACGCCACCGATTTTGTGCCTAAGGTCAAGCTGGAAGTAGTAGCGGCGGATGACCACGCTGAAGACATCATTAACGCCATTGTGGATGCTGCCTACACTGGCAAAATCGGCGATGGCAAGCTGTGGGTAACCCCAGTAGAAGATGCCATTCGTGTACGCACCGGGGAGCACGGCGAGGCGGCACTGTAAAACCAGTATGCTTAACGCCGCACAGATTCGCGCCGAGGCCCATGCCTCGGCGCTTCGTGTATTGCGCAGCCTCGAGCTCCCAGCGGGGACTGCGCTCGCTGCCACCGGGTCCTTCGCCCGCAATGAGATGACCCCGCAATCGGATATTGACGTCATCCTTATCTATCCGGAGGGCCACGATCCAGACCCAGCGCTGGTGGAGAAGCTGTGGTTGCCCGTATGGGATGCCAAGTATCGCCTAGATTATGCCCTGCGCACCCCGCAGGAGTGTGCGGCGATTGCTGCAGAAGATGCTTCTGCTGGCTTTGCACAGTTGGACTTGGCCTTTGTCGCAGGGCGCAAGATATTAGTGGATGAGGCGCGGGCACAGCTGCTCGCAGCGTGGCGGCGCCAGCTGCAGCGCGGCTTTGATGACTTTGTGGATACCGCGATTATTCGCTGGAAGCGCTCGGGCGCGGTAGCAGCAATGACGAATCCAGACTTGAAAAATGGCCGTGGGGGACTGCGCGATATTCAGCTTCTGCGCGCGATGGCTTTGGGTAACCTGTGCGACTTTCCTGATCTAGACGTCGAAAAGCAGCTGCTTCTCGACGTCCGCACACTCCTGCATGTCAAAGCCCGACGCCACCGCGATATCTTAGACCCCGAGTTCGCCGCGGACGTGGCTGCGGATTTGGGCTTTGAAAACCGATATGCCTTAACCGCCGCTTTGGTAGGCGCTGCAGCCACTGTTAATAAGGCCGTAGAACGCGGCCTGGCCACCGCCCGAGGGGTGCTGGGGAGAAATGCGCTGGCGGCGGGCCGCGGGCAGCGCCGTCCACTCGATGTGGACGTGGTGGCAGAGGGCGGCGTTATCTACCTTTCGCGCAAACCGAATGTGGAGGATCCGTGGTTGCTTACACGCGTTGCGGCAGCCGCGGCGCGCACGGGATATGCCGTTGCCGAGACCACCTGGCACCAGCTCCAAAAATTGCCGAATCTGCCGCCACGCTGGCCGCGAGCAGCGGTGGATGATTTCTTCGCCATTTTGTCGTCCCCGCAATATACGCCGCGGGTTATTCAGGATTTGGACCGCTATGGCCTGTGGGAACGTCTAGTGCCGGAATGGGGGCATGTGCGCGGTTTGTTGCCGCGCGAGCGCAGCCACGTCAGAGCGGTGGACCATCATCTCATTGCGACGGTTACTCGGTGCGCGGAGGTGCGCACCTCGGTAGCTCGCCCTGATCTATTATTGCTGGCCGCGCTTTACCATGACATTGGTAAGGGCTACGAGCGCCCCCACGCTCAGGTAGGCGCGGAAATGATAGCTCGCCAGGCAGCCCGCATGCGGTTGAGCGTGGCCGATAGGTCGCGTGCTCAAATTCTGGTGGCAGAGCATACCACCTTAGCGCGGCTAGCTGCGACAATGGACCCGTTCTCCGATGCCGCTCGTGACGCATTGTTGGCCGCAGCGCATTACGATCAGCTGATTATTTCGCTGCTGGCGGTATTGGCTAAGGCTGATGCGCAATCGACAGGGCCTAGCGTCTGGACACCGCGGGTAGAGCAAGCGCAGAAGCTTATTGTCTCTCGCGCTCTGGAAGCACTCAAACCAGGCGTCCTTCAGCGCCCCGCGGTGCACGTGCCGCTATCTACTGAGGGCGTTGCGCTTACGGTGGATTGGGAAGACCAAGAAGTTACTGTGTCCTGGTGTGGCTCCTCCAAAGGGGAGCTCAAGCGCATTTTTGCCTTGCTGTCCGCTTTGGGGTGGACCATCGTGCGGGCCAATATCGTCAAAGAGGATGACGGTACTTATAAGGCGGAGTTTTTCATCCGCACCGTACAACAGACCCTCAAGGAAGCGGCCCAGGAGATAAGGTTTATCCAGTCTTATAACTCCCGTACCTATACGGAGCTGCCAGATATCGAGGGAGAAGTAACCACCGCGGCTTTTGATGTGGGCGGCATCTTGGTGATCCGTACCGTCGAGCGCATTGGTGCTTTGGGGCACTTGATAGAGGCATTGCCAGACTTTGTGTGGCTGCGCCATGAGATTATGGGCGCGACAATGATCGTCAATGTCTTCCTTGCCGGGGAGGCTTCCCGCGCTACGGTGGTGGGGAATGTGACCAGGGCCCTGGCAAGGGACTAAGATTAAATAGTTGAACTTTAGATCGATCTAAATTAAGGGAGCGCATCCGTAGTGTTTGACTCACTATCAGACCGCCTACAGTCAGCCCTGGCGGGCCTGCGCGGTAAGGGCAAACTGACCGAGGCTGACATTAATGCCACCGCCCGCGAGATCCGCCTCGCGCTGCTGGAAGCTGACGTGTCTTTGACCGTCGTCCGTGGCTTTATCAAGCGCATCAAGGAACGTGCCCGTGGCGCGGAAGTCTCTGAGGCGCTCAACCCAGCCCAACAGGTAGTCAAGATCGTCAATGAAGAGCTCATTGAGATCCTCGGCGGCGAAACTCGCCGCCTGAACCTAGCGAAGAACCCGCCGACAGTGATCATGCTCGCCGGTTTGCAGGGTGCCGGTAAGACCACGTTGGCCGGCAAGCTGGCCAAGCACCTGGCCAAGCAAGGGCATACCCCGATGCTGGTGGCCTGTGACTTGCAGCGCCCGGGTGCGGTGCAGCAGCTACAGATCGTCGGCGAGCGCGCCGAGGTGCCGACCTTCGCGCCAGATCCGGGTACCTCCCTGGACTCCAATGAGCATGAAATGGGTACCTCCCACGGTGATCCGGTAGACGTCGCCAAGCGCGGCATTGCTGAGGCCAAACAGAAGCAGCACGATGTGGTCATCATCGATACCGCCGGCCGCTTGGGCATTGATGAGACACTGATGACGCAGGCGCGCAATATTCGCGACGCCGTCGAGCCGGATGAAGTCCTCTTCGTCATCGACTCCATGATCGGCCAGGATGCTGTGCAGACTGCTGAGGCTTTCCGCGATGGCGTGGACTTTACCGGTGTGGTTCTCACCAAGCTGGATGGCGACGCCCGCGGTGGTGCGGCCCTATCTATTCGTGAGGTCACCGGCAAGCCCATTATGTATGCCTCTACCGGTGAGAAGCTCGATGATTTCGATGTCTTCCACCCCGAGCGCATGTCCAGCCGCATTTTGGGCATGGGTGACCTGCTTTCCCTCATCGAGCAGGCCGAGGCCACCTTGGATCATCAGAAGGCCGAGGAGGCCGCCTCCAAGCTTGGTTCTGGTGAGCTGACGCTGAATGACTTCCTTGAGCAGATGCTGATGATCCGCAAGATGGGGCCCATCGGCAACCTGCTGAAGATGATGCCCGGCGGCAAGCAGATGAATGAGATGGCCGCCATGGTGGATGAAAAGCAGCTGGACCGCATCCAGGCCATCATCCGTGGTATGACTCCGCAGGAGCGTGAGGATCCGAAGATCCTCAATGCTTCGCGCCGCAAGCGTATTGCTAATGGCTCTGGCGTGAGCGTTTCTGAGGTCAACCAGCTCATCGAGCGCTTCAACCAAGCTAAGAAGATGATGTCCAAGATGGCCGGCCAATTCGGCATGGGTGGTATGGGTGGCCGCTCTGCTACCAAGAAGAAGCCGAAGGGCCGCAAGGGCAAAAACGGCAAGCGCAAGAAAGGCAAGGGCGGCGGTGGAAACCGCGGCCCGAAGATGCCGGGCGGAATGCCGGGCATGGGCGGAATGCCAGGTATGCCCGGTGGTGGCGGCATGCCGTCCATGGAAGAACTGCAAAAACTCCAGCAGCAAATGGGCGGCGGCGGTGGCATGCCGGGAATGCCGGGCATGCCAAAGATGCCGAAGGGAATGGAAAATATTGACCTCAACAACTTGGACTTTGGCAAGGGCAAAAAATAGTCTGCCTCAGTCTTAAGGCATAGCAAAGGAGGCTCCCACGTTATTGTGGGAGCCTCCTTCGTTCTATGCAGGCAGTTGGGTGCCTTATCCCCAGCGCCCGTGCTCATAGGCGTTGGCGCGTGTTCGTGCGCTATGGCCTAGACGGCGTCGTCGTGCACAGCGTTGGGGTAGGGGACTGGGTTGGCATGTGGCTTGCCGGCGTCGGTAGGTGCGGCAGGTGCCGGCTCCACAGCTGCTGCGGCCTGCTCCGGGGGGATATCAGGGGCTTGCTGTTGGACCTTTTCCCCGTTGAGGAATGGCTTCAGGGCCTCGCGAATCATTGGCATAGCCGATTCCGCGAAGGCATTGGTGATGTGGTGCATGTCGCGGTAGACCATCGTATTGCCGATGATGACTGGGCAGTCACCATTGTCATCGCAGAACCACGGGGCGGTATCTACCGAGAGCATATTCTGGTACTTCGAGAGCACTACTGCACCGGGGTCATAGGGCTGGTAGACCTGCTCAAAGCGCATGCCGCAACCATAGGCATCTTCGGTGGCTACATAGCACTCATCGAACTCGCGCGGACGGCCTTCCTCATCGAAGCCCCACGGGTTATCGCGGAAGCCCAAGAAGGGGATATCCCGCTCGGCTAATTCATCCCAAAATGCCTGGTATCCAGCGGGAACAGCATCGGGGCCCGTGCCGTACTCATTTTGCGGGCGCGTGGTATTTGAAATCACCAAGGCTGGGTTTGCTTCTTCGATGCGATCCATCACTAGTTTGCCCCATTCGGCGCACTCAGGGGTCACGGTGACATCGTCACCCAGCTCGATGGGGCAACCTTGGCGTAGCAACGGAACCAATTTAAAGCCCATTTCTTTGCCCAGGCGGTCAAGCGCGGAAGAATACTGTTCCGCGTGGGAGCCGCCAACCAAATAGACTTCCTTTTCTGCGTTTGTGTCACCGAAAATGCACGGAGTTTTGCCGTCTTTGCGGGTTTCGAAGAAGAAATCAGCGGGCTGGCTATCCGGAACAAAGCACCAATTAGCAGCCACTGGTGGCTGGATGCCGCCGGCCAGAATTGGGTCAGGCTTAATCTCTACATTATCCGGTGGGGTGAGGTGATTGATGAACGTCGTCGCACCGGGGTAGAGGGAAGGATTCAGAAGTTCTGCGTCGGCATCATCAAGCGTGCGCATCCACAGCGGCTGAATGGCCAGAAGGCCGACAACGGCCGCAGCAACCACTACACCACCGACGCCGCGAGCAGCGCCTGCCGGCTTCCGCAATGTCGATAGGCCCTTGCGTACCGGCAGATCCTCGGCGGTGGGGCGCTTGCGATGCTGGCGCAGTGGCCGCTCCAAAAAGCGGTGCGTGAGGTCCGCCAGCACCAGTGAAATGGCGATAATGATAACGCCCAGCCACCACGATGGGGTTTCTTGACCCAAATAAGAGGTGGACAGGATAAGCAGAGGCCAGTGCCATAGGTAGAGCGGATAGGCTACATCGCCCAGCCAGCGGGCCTGTTTGGAGGCCATGGCCTTGGAAATCTTGCCACCGCCACCCAAGATGATGAGCACGGCGCCGCCCAGCGGCAAGAGCGAAAGCGGGCCAGGATACGCGGTGGTATCGGCGATGATGGCACCGGTAAAGATGAGCATCACAAGGCCCAAACCCGTAAAGAGGTCATAAAGGCGGGGCGGAATCTTCCAGGCGGAACCGTAGATGGCTAGGACAGCACCCAAGGTCAACTCCCAAGCGCGTGACCAGGTGGAGTAGTAGTTCTCCGGGGTGCCGTAGAGGCCGTGGCGTGAAGCATAGGCGAAGGAGGCAATGGTGGCCACAATGAGGATCGGGCCCGCAATCTGGTTGACTGTGGGGAAGCTGCGCTTGCCCAGTGGTTGGTGCTTCGGCCGGAACTTCATGATGGCTGCCAAGATGGTCGCAAAGGCAATGCCCATGATGTAGAACTGGCCCTGTACGGCCATGGACCACATGTGCTGCAGCGGGGAGGTATCCGCTGCGGCCGCCGTGTAGTCGGCGTTTTGTTCCGCTAGCTCCCAGTTCTGGTAGTACAGCATGGTGGCTGTGATCTGCTGGGTGAGCTCGGTGCGCATGAGCTGTGGGGTGAAAATGCGCACCAGAATGTAGGTCACGCCAATGACCAAAACTAAGCTGGGTACCAAACGTCGCAGGGTGCGCCAGATGGGCCACCAAGGGTTTAAAGAAGCGTTGGGCTTGCTGGCGTAGCGCAGCTGGGAGCCCAAGAAGAAGTAGCCGGATAGCAGCAAGAATACGTCCACGCCGCCGGAGACGCGTCCAACGAAGACGTGGTAGATAACTACTAGGCCGATGGCAATACCGCGAAGACCATCAAGGTCATAGCGGTACCGGAAATTTCGCGGTGATTCTTTAGTCATAAACTGTCTTTTCGTGCGTCAACGCCTTTACAGTGAGGCAGAAGGCGCGCCATACATATGAAACCAAATGTCTATATTCGGCCCTTAAGGCTACTCTGCTTTAGTATCGATGGCATAACGAACCTGCGTGAGTGGCGTCGTGATTTTTAAAATTGCAGATACTCGCGCTAAAATACTTCAGGTTATCTACTCGGATACTCCGGGCTAGGTAGTCCACAGAACGTAATATTCTGCGTAGCACCGTTCCCGTCTACGGTCGGCCGGTATGTCACACGCAGATTAAATCCAAGGGTTGAACCGGCGCACTACCTGGTGCGCGTCTGTACTGCCCAGTGACTAGAAAAGGAGCCGTCATGGCTGTCAAGATTAAGCTGCAGCGTTTGGGCAAGGTCCGCGCTGCTGAGTACCGCGTTGTTATTGCTGATGCCCGCACCCGTCGTAACGGCAAGGTAATCGAGAACATTGGTATCTACCACCCGAAGGAAGAGCCTTCCCTCATCCAGATCGATTCTGAGCGTGCGCAGCACTGGCTGTCCGTCGGCGCACAGCCAACCGAGCCGGTTCTTGCTCTGTTGAAGGTCACCGGTGACTGGCAGAAGCACAAGGGCCTGCCTGGTGCAGAAGGCACCCTGAAGGTTGCTGAGGAGAAGAAGTCCAAGCTGGAGATCTTCAACGAGGCACTGGCTGAGGCTAACAACGGCCCGACCATCGAGGCTATCACCGAAAAGAAGAAGAAGGCCAAGGAAGAGGCTGAGAAGAAGGCCGCTGAGGAAGCTGCTGCTGCAGAGGCTGCTGCAGAGGCTGCCGCTGCTGCTGCCGGCGAAGCTGATGCCGAGGCCGAGGAGAAGGCTGAGGAAGCTTCCGAGGAGTCTGCAGAGTAATCTGCCTTCCTTTGCTCAGCGCACAGCGCTTCTACCTTCGGGCCCTGCCTACACCACTGTGCAAGTCGTGTAGGTGGGGCTTTTGTGCTGTGTGGATGAAATCAACCGGCCCAAAAAGATGACCGCGCACGCATGTCCTTGGTGGAGTTGCGTGCGCGGTCATCTTTTTAGAAAAGCACGGTGAAACCCAGCAAGCTACAACGGGTGGGGGAGGGTGAATGTTTCCCTTAGCTCTGTGGCTTGTAGTCGGCATAGCGACTGTAGACATTAGACGGATCTTTAAAGTCCATGCCACGCAGGCCGCCGGCAACAACCGGAGCAAAAAGTTCTAGGATTTGCTCGCGTGGTAGCTGTGACATGGGGCCGTTGACGGCAAGAACGGTAAAGCCATGGATGGTAGACCATGCCAAAAGGGCGTTCTGCATGAAATATGTGGGGTCAGTAGTATTGTCCAAAGCTTGCGCGTGGCGGGCGAGAAGGGCGAAGAAATCGCGAATCTGCTGAAGGTGATCCATCTTCGGATCATCTTCGGTGTGTGGATCCACACCGAGCATGAAGCGCAGCGCCTTCCATTCCAACATGCAACGGAAGAAATTGGTCTCATCCAAGGCAAACTCGAGGTAAGCGTAACCGATTTGCACCAAGTGCTCTGGAAAATCCAAGTGCCCGGCAGCTTTAGTAGTCTCATGCAGGCGCCGGACCAGTTCGTCGGTGGCAAGCTCTGCTACCTTATCGTGTAGTTCTTCTTGATCCTTGAAGTGGCGGTAGGCGGAGGTAGGGGATACTCCGGCTTCGCGGGTAACGGCACGGACCGTGATGGCATTGGGGCCGCTTCGCTTGCCTAGCTGGACTGCGATGCGGAGCAGCTCATCGTGGAGGTTTCCATGATGGTAAGGCTTATTATGCGATTCCATGAGAGTCATTTTATCACCGAAACTTATGTTCCTATAAACTATTTTGTCAGCATAGTGAGCAACAAAATTGCGGGGGTAGAGGTACCGGAATCCGCAGCTGCAGCCTCGACTTTATGCACCTCATATGCAGGAAGATGCACGATCGTGCCCGGCGTAAGGGTGACGGTTTCTTCACCATAGGTGAAGTTGAGCTGCCCGCGGAGCGTCTGCACGGTAATGGGATGAGCGGCCTTGTGGTCCGGTAGGGACTGTCCTGGTGCAAAGCTAAAGAGAATGAGATTAGCGCCATCGGTGCTCAAGACGCGCTGTACGCCTGGGCGGGGCCGCTGCAGATCCGTATCCGGTGCGATATCGAGCAAATTAAGTGTAGTCATAGCGGAAGCAGTGCCCAGATGGGAAGCCGTGCCAAAAGTATCCGGGGAATTGGTAGGTAAATCGCTCATGTGCCTACTTTAACGACAATGAGCCCCAAAAACTGGAACTTTTTCGAAGTAGCTGAAAACCCATCACTGACAAGGGAAAAGGCTCGTGCTGTAGAATTTCCGCTATGGAATTGATGATTGGTCGCGTGATTAAATCGCACGGCGTGAAGGGTGAAGTAGTAATCGAGGCCACTACTGACGAACCGGAGGTGCGCTTTGCGGTGGGGGAAGCGCTCCATGGCACGCAGGGCAAAAAAGAGCACACGCTAACTATCAAGGCAGTCCGCACTCACAAGGGAAGGCTGCTCGTTACCTTCGAAGAAGTAAAAGACCGCAATGTGGCGGATAGCCTGCGCGGCACGAAGTTTTTCGCCGCGCCGCTCGATAGCGATGATGGCGGTTTTTATGACCATGAGCTGGAAGGACTACGCGTACTTCTGGCGGGCAAAAACATTGGTGAGGTTACGTCGGTCATCCACGGTGGAAGCCAAGATTTGCTAGAGGTAAATCTCGACACTGGCAAGGAAGCACTCATTCCTTTCGTGCATGCCATTGTTCCTGACGTGGACCTTGCAGCAGGGACGTGCACCATTGACCCGCCGGAAGGATTGCTGGACCTATGAGGCTTGATGTTGTCACCATCTTTCCGGAGTACTTGGAGCCGTTGCGGCATGCACTTTTAGGAAAAGCCATTGAACAAGGTCGCCTTGAAGTAGGCGTACATGATCTGCGGCAGTGGGCGACTGATGCGCATAAGTCTGTCGATGATTCGCCGGTCGGCGGCGGCCCTGGCATGGTTATGAAGCCGGAAGTATGGGGGCCGGCACTCGATAGTGTTGCTGCTCAGGAAAGTGCACCGAACCTAGAATCGGCCCTTCCGCACTTGAACCGTCCCCGCCACGATGAGCTTGAAGGAGTAGAGGCGCACGCCTATGCCGTTGACGCCCAGCCCGAGGAGGATAGTGACCTCCCACTGCTCATTGTGCCTACCCCAACGGGTAAGCCGTTTAGTCAAGCGGATGCGCGTGCGTGGTCGACTGAGGAGCATATCGTCTTTGCTTGCGGGCGTTATGAGGGAATCGATCAGCGTGTGGTGGATGATGCCGCGCGTCGCTACCGCGTCCGCGAGGTATCCATCGGTGATTATGTGTTGATCGGTGGGGAAGTAGCGACGTTGGTAATTGCAGAGGCCGTCGTGCGACTCATTCCAGGCGTGCTGGGCAATAAGCGCTCCCATGAAGAGGATTCCTTTTCTGATGGTCTCTTGGAGGGCCCGAGCTATACCAAGCCGCGAGAGTGGCGGGGTCTGGCCGTACCGGACGTTTTGACCTCGGGAAACCACGCCTTGGTGGATAAGTGGCGGCGCGAACAAGCATTATTGCGCACT
The DNA here is from genome assembly GCF_030232125.1 of Corynebacterium sp. MSK071. Taxonomy (NCBI): domain Bacteria; kingdom Bacillati; phylum Actinomycetota; class Actinomycetes; order Mycobacteriales; family Corynebacteriaceae; genus Corynebacterium; species Corynebacterium sp. MSK071. The sequence continues at coordinate 105,054 of NZ_JASPJA010000003.1, forward strand.
TGGCAGCGCCGTCCCGAGCTGCTGGAAGTAGCCGAGCTAGACAAGGATGATAGGGCTTTCATTGCGCAGTTGGAGCAGGAAGCTAAGGCTAAGGGTGAAGGCTAATGGAGGTTAGTGCTGATCTTTCCGTGCTTCTAGGAACTCGAGAGAATGAGGATTGCCTCGCAGGACTGCCTGACAGGCTACGTGCTCAGGGCTTTCATCCAGCTAGCATTTTCGTCATTCAGGTAGCGGAGTCATGCCCGGAGAGCAGCCCTTTAGCGCAGGAATACCGTTTCAGGTTTGGTCAGCGACCGCAGGGAATTCCGGTGTGGCGGCTTATAGTTAACGGTGAGACCGCACACCCCTTAGCCACCGTGGCCCCCACTGTGGCGGAATGTTTGCCCCCGGAAGCGCTGTGGTTGGGGAGCGCGGAAATCGGTTTTACAGAGATGGGGCTTGGTACCCCAGCGGTATGGCGAGCGGAAGCTGCGCAATAGGCGCCGACGAGAAAATTAATCGCCGCATTTTCACGCTAAATCTGCAGCGCTTAGGCCGTTTGGGGTTATAGTAAGGGGACATTCCCTCCAAACTTCTATTCCCAAGGTGGTCCCTAAACCATGACGGCTCCCAATAGCAATAATTACGGTGGATTTAACCAGCAGCCGCCCCAGTACAACCAACAGTATTATCCCCAGCAGAACAATGGCGGCGTCAGCGGTGCCACGATCGCTGCGATTATCGCAGCCATTGTGGCGGTAATCGCGGTGGCTGCCATGGTCATTATGTTCGTGACCAATAACAAGAGTGACTCTACGGATAGCGCTGCAGGGGATAGCCAATTCCAGCAGGCGGATGCGAATAGCGGATCCGGAGCTGGGTCGGGGTCCGGCAAGAAGTCCGGTTCCTCCAAGGATTCTGCAGAGGATGAGGACTCCAGCCCGGTCACGGTGACCGAGACCAAGGAAGCCCCGGCACCAGCACCGGCACAGGCTGGTTCCGCTGGCTCCAGCAATGGACATTCCTGGGGTGATTACCCTAACTATTATGCGACTGGCCCGACTTCCAGTCCTTTTGCTCGCAACGTCTACACCACTTTTATGAATAACTGGGTTGCGGGTGGCGGCACTAACGTCACCTTGAGCGTCCATTCGCCGACCACCGGTGGTACCTACACCATGTACTGCTCCGGTAGCTCCGCCCGGGTTACTTGCACCGGCGGCGATAACGCCCGCGTGGTTATCCACTAAGCACGCGCCGCACCTTCCTCCTTTCCTTGCTGGAAAGGAGGTTTTTGCGTTGAGAGGGGCGTCGGCAAGCGAAGGCGGTGAAGGGGCAGTGCGGTAAATTGGGTGGGTCTAATCCCAAACCTCGAGAAAAGAGTGAGGAGACCACGTGAATATTGCGGCAACCATCGCCGCCGAGCTCAACGTGAAGGAAACACAGATTTCCACCGCGTTGCAGCTCCTTACGGAGGGCAATACCGTGCCTTTTATTGCTCGCTACCGCAAGGAGGCCACCGGCGGGCTGGATGACTCCCAGCTGCGCACTATTGAGGAGCGCGCGAATTACCTGAAGGAATTGCAGGAGCGTAAGGAGACCATCCTTGCGGCGATTGAGGAGCAGGGCAAGCTTAGCGACGCCCTGAAGAAACAAATCCTTGCCTGCGAAACCAAGGCGCGCCTGGAGGACCTGTACCTGCCGTATAAGAAGCGCCGTAAAACTAAGGCGGATATTGCCCGCGAGGCCGGCCTAGAAGAGCTGACCGATAAGCTCATCGCGGATCCTCACGCCACCCCAGAAGATCTAGCGCAGGCCTTCCTTTGCGAGGGCTTTGAAGATACAAAGAAAGCCCTCGACGGCGCCCGCGCCATCCTGGTGGATCGCTTCGCACTGGACGCTGACCTGGTGGGTGAGGTGCGAGAGCGCATGTTTACTGAAGGCGTTATGGGCGCGCACGTCATTGAGAGCAAGGAAGCAGAAGGGGCGAAGTTTAAGGATTACTTCTCCTTCAACGAGTCTTTCCACACATTGCCCTCGCACCGCATTTTGGCGCTCCTGCGGGGCGAGAATGAAGGCGTATTGCAATTGCAGCTTGATGCTGGCGATGACGCGGACTATGAGGACGTTATTGCCTCCCGCTTTGAACTGGATCGCTCCTCCAAGTGGCTTGCTGACGCCGTCCATTGGGGCTGGCGCACCAAGCTTTATATTTCCTCCAGCCTGGATGTACGTATGCGCCTGAAAGAAGTGGCAGAGGAAGGTGCGCTCAAGATTTTTGCCACCAATTTGCGGGACGTGCTACTTGCTGCGCCGGCAGGTCAGCGTGCCACCATCGGACTGGATCCGGGATACCGCAATGGCGTCAAGTGTGCGGTTGTGGACAAAACCGGCAAAGTGCTCGATACCACTATTGTCTACCCGCACCAGCCGCAGAATCAGTGGAGCCAGGCGCTACAGACCTTGTCTACCTTGTGCGCCAAGCATTCGGTGGACCTTATGGCCATCGGAAATGGTACTGCCTCCCGTGAGACCGAGAAGCTCGCCCAGGAGATTGCGGACCTCATCAAACAGGCCGGAGGCCAGCGTCCCACGCCCGTCGTAGTCTCAGAGTCCGGCGCTTCGGTGTATTCTGCCTCGCAGCTGGCGGCGGAGGAATTCCCCGATATGGATGTCTCGCTGCGTGGTGCAGTCTCCATCGCTCGTCGTTTGCAGGATCCTCTGGCGGAGCTGGTAAAGATCGATCCGAAGGCTATTGGGGTGGGGCAGTATCAGCACGATGTTAACCAGACCGCGCTCGCTCGCACCCTTGATGGTGTGGTGGAAAGTGCCGTGAACGGCGTGGGCGTGGATCTCAACACTGCTTCCGTCCCGCTGCTGGAGCGGGTGGCTGGAGTTAATTCCACCATCGCTGCCAATATTGTGGCTTACCGCAATGAAAACGGCTCCTTTGCTTCCCGTAAGGAACTGAAGAAGGTGCCGCGTCTCGGACCTAAGGCGTTTGAGCAGTCAGCCGGCTTCCTTCGCATCAATGGCGGCACCGATCCATTGGATGCCTCCGCCGTGCACCCTGAGGCTTATCCAGTTGTCTCCCGCATTGCGGAAAAGACCGGTCTGGGCATTTCCGAGCTTATTGGCAATACCCGCGTACTTTCCAAGCTGGCCCCAGCAGATTTTGCAGATGAGACCTTTGGTATCCCTACGGTGACCGATATCATCGCTGAGCTGGATAAACCCGGCCGCGACCCGCGTCCGGAATTTAAGACCGCAACCTTCAAAGAGGGGGTACATAAGGTCTCCGATCTCACCCCGGGAATGATCCTTGAGGGCACAGTTACCAACGTGGCGGCCTTTGGCGCTTTTGTCGACGTAGGAGTACATCAGGACGGCCTCGTCCATGTTTCTGCCATGAGCCATAAGTTCGTCTCTGATCCGCACGAGGTTGTGCGCTCTGGCCAAGTGGTCAAGGTAAAAGTCATGGAGGTCGACGTCGAGCGGCAGCGCATCGGTTTGTCTTTGCGCCTCGATGATGAACCGGGGCAGCAGGCTCCCAAGCGCCGTGGCGATGCGCAACATGCCGCAAACTCTGCCGCCAGGGGAGAAGGGAAGCGCTCCGGACACAAATCCGGGCGCGGTTCCCGAGGTGGCTCGCGCGGCCGCACTGGCGGTCGAGGTGGCTCCGGCGGTGGTGGTGCCATGGCTGATGCCCTGAAGAAAGCAGGCTTTTAGCCGCCGTGGGCTAGCCTTTTTGCCTGCTGCTTTTGCTTCCATCGTTGCCTACGGTGGGAGCTTTTGCAGTCCGGAGGGAGGATTCTGCCACGATGTTGTCGGAACCATGATGCGGGCGAGGTGGAACCCATCCAATCACCTGCGCAAACTTCACCTAGCGGTGGTGGGGGCGGCCGCTTAGCAGTTTCCCTCCTAAGCTGCGGCGGCGTAGCTTGGGCGGGGGAGAGAAAGAAGTGCCGGGAAGGAAATTTGGTTCCTGCAGGTACATATGGAAAAATAGGTGACCGTTCTATGTAACGGGCACGAACCGGTTAGGCTTAGCGCCGCTAGGGTCCTCTGTCCCAAACTGAAAAGGAATATTGGCATGTCCAACATTATTGACAAGGTCGATGCAGCACAGCTGCGCGACGATATCCCGTCCTTTCGCCCAGGCGATACCCTCGACGTAAACGTAAAGGTTATCGAGGGCAACAACGAGCGTGCACAGCTGTTCAAGGGCATCTGCATCCGTCGTCAGGGCTCCGGCATCCGTGAGACCTTCACCGTCCGTAAGGTCTCCTTCGGTATCGGCGTTGAGCGTACCTTCCCAGTTCACTCCCCGAACCTGGAGTCCATCAAGGTCTCCCGCCGCGGCCGCGTCCGCCGTGCGAAGCTGTACTACCTGCGCGATCTGCGCGGTAAGAAGGCTCGCATCAAGGAGCGTCGCTAGTAGTAGTGCGCTGCGCGCCACCATCCCCCTTGCACCCTTGTGGGCGCAAGGGGGATTTTTGTGCCTATTGCCAGCTATTTCCTGGTGTCAGCCGGCAGGCTTTAACCGGATAGTTGCCTGTGAATTCTCCAGCCGCGAGGGGGATAAGGCGGGAACCGGGACGTGGGGTTGCTAGGATTTAGCGCGTGAATAAAGACAGCATCTCGCAGGAACAGTCGCCTGAAGGTGAGGGGGCCAACCCCGTAGAGGGGATCGCCTCCCCGCAAGGCGAAGGGGCAACCAAGAAAAAAGACATGCCGTGGCTGCTGGAAACCCTTCTGGTCGTGGCAACGGTCCTTGTTATCGTGGGCCTTTTCCAGAACTTTATCGGACGGCAGTATGTGATCCCTTCCGGCTCGATGGAGCCGACACTGCATGGCTGCGAGGGCTGTACGAATGACCGTATCTTTACGGAAAAGATCTCCTATTACGGCGATGGAGAGCCAGAACCAGGCGATGTTGTCGTCTTCAAAGGCACCGAGGACTGGAATTCCAGCTATGTCTCGCCGCGCTCGTCCAACCCGGTAATCCACGGGGTGCAGGATGCATTGAGCTTTGTATCCTTGGCGCCGCCCGATGAAAATACCCTGGTTAAGCGCGTGATTGCCACCGGTGGGCAGACAGTGTCTTGCCAGGAGGGTGATTCTGCAATCATGGTTGATGGCAAGCCCATCGAGCAAGACTACGTGCAAGACCCGCCAACGTACCCGGTAGATAAGTCGACAGGCTCGGAAGCTTGTGGAGGCCCGTACTTTGGTCCCGTGGAAGTACCGGAGGGCAATATCTGGGTCATGGGTGATAATCGCACGGCCTCGGCAGATTCTCGCTATCACATGACCGATAAATTCCACGGCACAGTACCGGTGGAAAATGTCCGCGGCAAGGTGAAGTTCGTCTTCTGGCCGTTTACCCGCATCGGTGGCATCGATGACCCGGACATCCAGGAATAAACCTTCTTCCCAACGCCTGCGCACCCGGGATTTTTTCTTCCCCGTGGTGGCAGGTTTTGTCCTGCTGGTGCTCTTACAAGCATTGGTGGGACGGATGTATGTCATTCCTTCTGCGTCGATGGAACCTACTCTGCATGGTTGTCCCGGCTGCGAAAACGATCGCATCGCAGTGCAGAAGGTCAGCTATTACTTCACAGACCCACAACCTGGGGAGGTGGTTGTCTTCGAAGGGCCGGAGTCGTGGAATAACGAGTTTCAGGTCACACGCTCGCGCAATATTATTGTGCGAGGTGCGCAGAATGCTTTGGCGGCAGTTGGGCTTTTGCCCAACGGGGAAAATATCCTCGTCAAGCGGGTAATTGCTACCGGCGGACAAACGGTGAGCTGTGAGGCTGGTGATCCTTCGGTGATGGTGGATGGTCAGCCGATTGATCAATCATTCGTGCTTGATCCACCGGAGATTCCCGTAGACCCCGGTGTTGGCTCCCAGGAGTGTGGCGGCGAGTACTTCGGCCCCGTCACCGTCCCGGAGGGGCATCTCTGGGTAATGGGAGATAATCGCACCAACTCCCTCGATTCGCGTGCGCACTTGGGCGATAACCTACAAGGCACCGTGCCAGTGGACAATATTCGCGGCCGAGTTGAGGCTGTCATCTTGCCTCTGTCGCGGTGGGGTGGGGTGGAACACCCAGAGATTTCGCATGCGGCGGCTTAAGCAACGACGCACCTATGAGCTGGCTTTGAGCAAGGCTGGGCTCGGGCCGGTGGCTGGAGTGGATGAGGCCGGGCGCGGCGCGTGTTGCGGGCCAATCACCATCGCGGCCTGCATTATGCCTAATCGCCCGATCAAGGAGCTGGCGGAGCTTAGCGATTCCAAAAAACTGACTCCCCGGCAGCGCGAGCGGCTCTTTCCACTCATTAAGGACAAGGCTGTGGACTGGTCTGTGGTGCACATTAGCGCGGGGGACATCGATAAGCGCGGCATCCAGCACGCTAATATTTCCGGTATGCGCAGGGCGGTAGCACGCCTGGATATCCGCCCAGGCTATGTGCTTAGCGACGCCCTCTTTATCCCCGGCCTTACCCAACCCCAGCTGCCCATCATCGGCGGCGATGCAGCCGCGCGGTGTATCGCCGCGGCAAGTGTCTTGGCAAAAGTGAGTCGCGACCACCTGATGCGCGACCTTGATGCGCGCTATCCCGGCTATGAATTGGCCAAGCACAAAGGCTATGGGACTAAGGCACACGAGGCTGCAATTTCGGCGCTTGGAGCGTGCCCGGAACACCGGATGAGCTATGACAATGTCCGCCGCGCTCATGCGGAGTTCGCCGCGCGTGCCTAGCTAGAATCTAGCCTCCTGCGCGCTAAGCTTAAGCGAGCTAACCCACAACCTGGAGGTCCACCGTGAGTGCAGAGGAACTCGATAACTACGAGGCTGAGGTAGAGCTGTCCCTCTACCGCGAGTACCGAGACGTTGTCAGTCAGTTTTCCTATGTCGTTGAAACTGAGCGGCGCTTTTACCTGGCTAATGCGGTAGAGCTCATTCCGCATACCTCTGGACCTGATGTGTACTACGAGGTGCGCATGTCCGATGCTTGGGTATGGGATATGTACCGCTCCGCCCGCTTTGTGCGCTATGTTCGCGTCATTACCTACAAGGACGTCAATATCGAAGAGCTGGATAAGCCTGAATTCATGATGCCGGAGTAATTTTGTCAACTCGGCACTACAAGCGTTGTGCCCTGGTTGTGGATAACAGTGCCTCGAAGCATAGTTATCCACAGCCTGGGCACTTTCCGTTTTGTACACCTTGTGCACCCCATGCTAGCTGCGGTGTTCTGTGCAGGCCGATGAATTTCACGACGCACAAGGATAAACTGCAATGCAATTTAGTTCAGAACACCACCTAGCCACGAAGAAGCCTCGCCATAAGCAAGTCTTAGGGAAAAGGGGAGAAGCCTTCGCCGCGCGCTACCTCCGTGAACGCGGGGCCGAAATTATTGCCGCTAATGTCTCTTATAGGGTAGGAGAAATTGACCTCATCGCGCGCGAGGCGGACGGAACCATCGTCTTTGTTGAGGTTAAAACGCGCGCTACTCCCAGCTTCGGGGTAGCAGAAGCCGTAACCCCGCAGAAGCTAGCGCGCCTTCGCAAGGCTGCAGCGCAGTGGCTCGATGGAAAGCCACTGTCTTCGGTGCGATTCGACGTTATAACGTTGTTGGAGCGCGGGCAGGGATTTGCGCTAGAACACTTCAAGGGGGTTGAAGATGGCTCTAGGTAATTGCTTAACGATGTCCCTCAACGGAGTTCTAGCACAGCTAGTCGATGTAGAAGCGAACGTTGGCCACGGCCTGCCAGGGATACATGTTGTGGGGCAGACGGATACCGCGATCTCTGAATCGCGGGATAGGATCAAGACTGCAGCCTTTAACTCCCACCTTCCTTGGCCCAAGACCAAGGTGGTCGTCTCGATGTCTCCAGCGTCGCTTCCCAAATCCGGTTCCCACTTTGACTTACCCATAGCGCTCGCGATCCTGGCGGCGCAGGCAGAAGGTGACTTTCCGCGCTTTGGCAATTCGCCTTCGCCCGCGAGGCGGCTGCAGCGCACCTTGGTTTTGGGAGAGCTCGGTCTCGACGGATCCGTTCGGCCCGTCGCAGGTATTATTCCGGCCCTCCTAGCCGCAAGGGAGCAGGGAATATCAACTCTTATCGTGCCGCCGGGTAACGCAGCCGAGGCAACCTTGGTGCCGGATTTGGACGTACTCGTCGCAGCATCTTTGAAAGAGGCTTTTAGCTGGGCGTGCGGAAACCGAGGGTTACCGCAGGCGGCGAGTTTTTCTGGCTCGCTCGAAGCTGCGCCTGCAGCCACGATGCGCTTGGACTTTTGCGATATCGCGGGCCAAGCTAATGCAAAATGGGCCGCCGAGGTTGCTGCGGCCGGTGGGCACCACCTTATGATGATTGGCCCTCCCGGGGCGGGAAAGTCCATGATTGCCTCCCGTCTGCCCACCATCCTGCCTACACTTACCCCGGATCAGCAGGTAGAGACCACCGCGATTCATTCGCTTACCGGAACGCCAGGTGAGGTCATTGAGCATGCTCCGTTTATCGCCCCGCATGCCTCGGTTACTCGGGCCGCGCTGCTGGGTGGCGGATCCGGGCATCCGCGCCCAGGAGCGGTAAGCCTGGCTCACAATGGTGTGCTCTTCCTCGACGAGGTCAGCGAGGTTGCCGCACCGGTACTCGATGGCCTGCGTGCCCCGTTGGAAGAAGGGCAAGTACGGCTTGCGCGCTCGCGCCGAGAAGTTATCTATCCTGCTCGCTTCCAACTGGTCATGGCAGCAAACCCGTGTAGGTGCTCGGCAGAAGATCCTTCGCAGTGCAGGTGTAACCCCCACGAGCGCATGAACTATCTGTCCAACCTCTCCGGTCCGCTCCGGGACCGTCTAGATATGGTGGTCACCTTAAGTGGGCAGGCGGCGACGATTAACGCGGAGGGCGAAGAAGACTCCGCAGTCATTGCCGAGCGAGTTGCCGCTGCCCGCGAGCGTGCCGCTGCGCGGTGGTGGGCGGATGGCATTTCCGCGCGGACCAATGGCGAGGTCCCTTCGTCCTACTTGCGCCGAAAGCGGCCGGCTGCAGATGCTGCAATGGTCATGTTGTCCGCCTACCTGGCGGAAGGCGAAATTTCCCAGCGCGGGGTGGACCGTGTGCTCAGGCTTTCGTGGACCTTAGCTGATTTAGCAGGAAAGATGCAGCCGGACTTGGATGAGGTGGGACGCGCACTCGACCTGCGTGGCTCCATCAACGCGGGAAGGCTCGCGGCATGAGCGAATTAGATCTCTCCACCCCTTATGCCACCTGGGTATACCTCAACCGCGTGGTAGAAGGCCCTTCCGCTGCCTTGCAGGCCCTGCTTACGCAGTATCCGGCCGAGGAAATCGCCCATGGAATCTACCATCGTGCCGAATGGATAGGACCGCTGCTTGCGCGCACGGCCTCCCGTTATGATTGGCTGCGTCAAGCGGAGGATATGGCAGCAGCAGAACGCGTTGGGGCTCGGCTCATCACGGCAGAAAGCCCAGAATGGCCAACGGAGGAGTTTGATTCCGCATTCGGCTTTTATCAAAACAGCGGGGAAGCCCCAGCTACCTTTGATGACCAAGCACTGCCGCCGCACAGCCTCTGGGTGCGTGGCGCCCCTGTGAAGCAGGAGGTTGCTCAGGCTGTAGCGATTGTTGGCACTCGCGCCATTTCTCGCTATGGCTGGCAGGCAACCCAAAACGTAGTGTCCGGATTGGTTCAACACGAATGGACTCCTATATCTGGCGGCGCCCTAGGCGTTGATACCGTGGCGCATGAAACTGCTTTGCACAACAACGGGCACACGGTAGCTATAGCAGCGTGCGGCATCGATAGGGACTATCCGGCTCGCAATGCCAACCTATTTGCCAAGATCGCGGATAACGGGTGCGTTATTTCTGAATTCGCACCGGAAACCGCACCGAAGCGACACCGGTTCCTAACGCGCAATCGTTTAGTAGCAGCACTCAGTCACGGCACCGTAGTTATGGAGGCGGCTTTTCGATCCGGCGCACTTAATACTCTCAACTGGGCAGAAGCGCTAGGACGCGTGGCCATGGCTGTACCGGGGCCGATAACCACTAGCGGCTCGCTGGGCTGTCACCAGCGCATTCAGGAAGGCCGTGCACAGTTGGTCACCAGCGCCGATGAAATTCGCGCCTTAGTCAGCCGCGCCGGGGAAGTAGATCCAGGTGCACAATATGAAATCAATTTTGCGGCAACAATGACACAACGTCTCTCCCGCAATGAGTTGCGAGTCTTTGATGCAACACCGCCGCCAGGCCAAGAAAAAGCTACGGCAGAGGACATTGCCCGCGACGCCGGATTTCGTCTGCCGTTGACAGTTCACCTTTTATTGGCGTTAGAGAAGATGTGTGTCGTTGTCCGCCACGGCAATACCTGGGCGCGCCGGGAAACGGAATAGATCGCCCCAGCGAAAGGCGAGTACACTGCTGTGACATGAGTGAAGATGGAGTTTCCGCGAAGGCGCCGGATATTCAAGGGCAGATGGCTGAGGCTATCGAGGATTTCGTGGATTTCCAACTGCACGTGAAAGGCCGTGCGGAGGCAACGGTACGTGGGTATCGCTCAGATCTGCGCGACCTTGCTCGCAGCGTTCCTACCTTTGCGGAATTTAACCTCAACAGCCTGCGCCAATGGCTGGCAGAGGCCGTAGCGGAAGGAAAGTCGCGCTCCACCTTGGCGCGTCGCACCGCAGCGGCCAAAGGGTTTTCCACTTGGGCAGTGCGCGAAGGGCACCTCGAGCGAGATGTAGCCGCACGGCTAGTCACGCCCAAGGTAGGCCGCCACCTACCGACGGTTCTATCCCCCGAGCAGGCCGGTGCGCTCATGGGCAATGCGGTTTCTGCAGACGAAGCTCACTTCCTGCGCGATAGTGCCATCTTGGAGTTGCTGTATGCCTCCGGGATGCGCGTGGCGGAGCTGGTGCGCCTAGACCTGAGCGATATTGATTTTTATCGCGGCACCTTGCACGTAACCGGTAAGGGAGATAAGCAGCGCGTGGTGCCTTTTGGTCATGCGGCGGACGACGCCTTGCGGCAGTGGATAGAAAAGGGCCGTGGACAACTCGCTGAGGAAGGAACTAAAGCCGTATTCGTAGGCAGCAGGGGAGGGCGCATTGACCAGCGCCAGGTGCGGCGCATTGTGGATAGGGCCGCCAAAGTTAGCGGTGCACAAGGGCTTACCCCGCACGGAGTGCGGCACTCGTCTGCCACCCACCTCCTAGAAGGCGGGGCAGATTTGCGGGTTGTGCAAGAACTATTGGGGCATTCCTCGCTTAATACCACGCAGATCTATACCCACGTATCTGCGCAAAGATTGCAACGCGTATATAACCAGGCGCATCCTCGAGCTTAAAGTGGCTTGAGGCGTATCACTGGCATATTCAGCAAGGTTAAAGGATCGATATAGGTATCTTTTGCAATGAGGGCGCCCCAGTGCAGGCCGGGATAGCCATCGACGGGATTGCCCAAGCGGCCAATGACTTGTCCTTCGCGAACTTCTTGGCCTTGTTTTACGGTGCCGTGTACGGGCTGATAAGTCGTCCTTACCCCGTCTGCATGGGTGATGGAAACGACCGGTTTTCCTGCCACCGTGCCGACAAACGCGACAACGCCATCTTCAGCGGCTACCACCGGAGAACCCACGGCAAGGGCCATGTCTACACCGCGGTGGCCGGGACTCCACTTTTGTTCGGGAGCTTCAAACCCGCGCAAAACCCGCGCCGGGTTTGGCTTACCCGAGGCAGGATCAACGTAGGCCGTGGCCGGCGGGCAGCACAGTAGTAGGAGGGAAGAAACGACGAGGAAGGCAGTGGTGGTGAAGGTGGGGCGTCGGAAAGCGGGCTTTGAAAAAGACACAGAAAAATGGCTCATGGGAAAAGCATTAACCAGAGGTGAGCTGTCAGAAAGCCCTTGCCTGTGGGGCTGTGGATTACGAGTAGCGGATGGTCCAATTGGGGTGAATGTGGCGCATGATGCTTAGCAGCTTCGACCCTAGTGTGAATAAGTTGTATTCGGTTTGGAAAAACCAGCGTAGAGGGATTATTCTTTGAGGCAGCAGTGTGTCCACCGTGTGGAGGCATTGACTACGCGCGGCGAAGTTGTCGCTTCCTGCTGGAAGGAAGAGACAGCCTGGCGGCTGACGTGGTCCTTGGAAACAAGGTGTCAGCGGGGCCTTCGTTGCTAGGGTGCGGAATAAAACACCGCACAATTGGAAAACCGAAAGACAAGATAAAAGAAAGCGAGCGAATCATGGCAGTTGTAACCATGCGCGAGCTCCTCGACGCTGGTGTGCACTTTGGCCACCAGACCCGTCGCTGGAATCCGAAGATGCGTCGTTTCATCTTCACTGACCGTAACGGCATCTACATCATCGACCTGCAGCAGACGCTGACCTACATTGACGAGGCTTATGAGTTCGTCAAGGAAACCGTTGCACACGGCGGCACCATCCTGTTCGTTGGTACCAAGAAGCAGGCTCAGGAAGCAGTTGCTGAGGAAGCAACCCGCGTCGGTATGCCTTACGTAAACCACCGCTGGTTGGGCGGCATGCTCACCAACTTCCAGACCGTGTCCAAGCGTCTGAAGCGCATGAAGGAGCTTCAGGCAATGGACGAGCGTGAGGACGGCTACAAGGGCCGCACCAAGAAGGAAGTTCTCATGCTCAACCGTGAGCGCGCCAAGCTCGAGCGCGTTCTGGGCGGCATCTCCGATATGGCTAAGACCCCGTCTGCTCTGTGGATTGTTGATACCAACAAGGAGCACATCGCGGTCAAGGAAGCTCACAAGCTGAACATCCCAGTTGTTGCCATCTTGGACACCAACTGCGACCCGGACGACGTTGACTTCCCGATTCCGGGCAACGACGACGCTATCCGTTCCACCAAGCTGCTTTCTGGCATCGTTGCTTCCGCTGTAGAGGAAGGCAAGAAGGCTCGTGAGGAGCGTCAGCTGGCTGCAGCCAAGGAAGCTGCCGGCGACTCTGCTGAAAAGGAAAAGCGTGACGCTGAGGCGGCTGCCGCAGCTTCCGATCCGGCTTCCGCAGAAAAGTCTGAGGAAGCATCCGCAGACAAGGCCGAGAAGTAATCGTACTTTCTTGGTAGGAACCTTCCTTACCTGCGTTTAACTGAATACCCCACGCACTTTTGGTGTGGGGCAGCAAGGGAGTAATACCTGCCCAAGGCTGTTTACCAACCCCCGCCACCGTGCTCAAACGGCGGCGGGGGTTGGTTTTATCTATGCTGGGTGCTGCTGAAGCCAGCTCCACCTTCATGCATAGGTGAGAAAAGGGGTGGTTTCTGCCACCCTAAAGCGGCGCGATTTCACCGCGTCGACTACGCTGTTTGAACGAACACTGTTTGATTTTCAAGGAGGATCGCCCCAACTATGGCGAACTACACTGCTGCAGACGTCAAGGCACTGCGCGAAGCTACCGGCTCCGGCATGCTCGATTGCAAGAAGGCTCTGGAAGAGTCCAACGGCGACTACGATAAGGCCGTTGAGTACCTGCGCATCAAGGGCGCTAAGAACGTCTCCAAGCGCGCTGACCGCGAGGCAACCGAAGGCCTGATTGCTGTTTCTGGCAACACTATGGTCGAGATCAACTGTGAGACCGACTTCGTTGCTAAGAACGAGGCTTTCAAGACCTTCGCAGCCAAGATTGCTGACGCTGCCGCTGAGGCCAAGGCAAACTCCGCAGACGAACTCAACAACATTGAGATCGACGGCAAGAAGGTTTCCGAGGTAGTGGACGAGGAGTCCGCTAAGACCGGTGAGAAGCTGCAGGCACGCCGTGCAGTTACCGTAGAGGGTGACAATATTGCTGTTTACCTGCACCAGCGTTCCGCTGATTTGCCGCCGGCAGTGGGCGTTCTGGTTTCCTACGAGGGCAACGAGGAAGGCGCTCACGCTGCCGCCCTGCAGATTGCTGCAATGAACGCTGAGTACCTCACCCGCGAAGACGTTCCTGCAGAGATCGTCGAAAAGGAGCGCGAGATCGCTGAGGCCACTACTCGTGAGGAGGGCAAGCCGGAGGCAGCCCTGCCGAAGATCGTGGAAGGCCGCCTGAACGGCTTCTTCAAGTCCATCGTTCTGCTGGAGCAGGCTTCCTTGTCTGATAACAAGAAGACCGTAAAGCAGGTTGCGGAAGAGGCTGGCACCACCATCACTGGCTTCGTTCGCTACGAGGTTGGCGCTTAAGCACGCTCTCGCTTTTAAACCTAGCCCACAAAGGACCGTCCTTTGTGGGCTTTGTTGTGCGCTAATGGGGTGACCGGCGCGAGGTTCTCTCTTCTCTAGGTGCCTTTTTGATGCCTAGCTTAAACCCACCGGGCTGCATCGGCAGGTGGTGTGAGGATGCGAAAGATATATGGGTAAGATGGGGCGGAGATTGAAACTGCCCCGCGTTAAGGAGACGAAGTAGGCGTGACTGCTGCAGATATTAAGCGAACCGGATATAAGCGAGTAATGCTGAAGCTGGGCGGTGAGATGTTCGGCGGCGGTAAGGTCGGTATCGATCCGGATGTGGTTGAAAACGTTGCCCGCCAAATCGCAGAGGTCTCCCGCCAAGGAATCGAGATTGCAGTGGTGATTGGCGGCGGAAACTTCTTCCGCGGCGCGGAGCTATCCCAGCGCGGTATGGACCGGGCACGCTCGGATTACATGGGCATGCTCGGCACGGTAATGAATTCCCTCGCACTGCAGGATTTCCTCAAGCAGCAAGGTGTTGATTGCCGCGTACAGACCTCCATCAACATGGCGCAGATTGCTGAGCCGTACCTGCCGCTGCGTGCTGACCGCCATTTGGAAAAGGGCCGCGTAGTTATCTTCGGCGCTGGCATGGGTATGCCGTACTTCTCCACGGATACCACCGCCGCGCAGCGCGCCTTGGAAATTGGCGCCGAGGTTCTCTTCCTAGCCAAGGCAGTCGACGGCGTCTATTCGGATGACCCGCGCACCAATCCGGATGCGGAGTTGTACTCCGAAATTACCCCGCGTGAGGTCATTGAAAAAGGCCTAAAGGTGGCAGATGCAACGGCCTTTAGCCTGTGCATGGACAATGATATGCCGATTTTGGTCTTTAACCTGTTGGAGGAGGGCAATATTGCCCGCGCAGCTGGCGGTGAAGTTATCGGCACGCTGGTGCAGTCCTAATACTGTAGCGGCTGCGAACCTGCTACCTTTTTATACAGCCACCCCTATTCGTTTAAGGATGATTTAGCCTCATGATCGATGAGATTCAGCTCGAAGCAGAAGAGCACATGACCGCTTCCGTCGAGCACACCCGCGAGCAGCTGGTGACCATTCGTACCGGCCGCGCGAACCCCGCCATGTTCAACGGCTTGGTAGCCGAATACTACGGTGTTCCCACCCCGATTACCCAAATGGCTACCATCTCCGTACCAGAGCCGCGCATGCTGCTCATCAAGCCTTATGAGCAGTCCATGATCCATGAGATTGAAAATTCCATCCGCAACTCGGATTTGGGCGTCAATCCCACCAACGATGGTCAGGTTCTTCGCGTGACTGTCCCGCAGTTGACGGAGGAACGCCGTAAAGAAATGGTGAAGCTGGCTAAGAGCAAGGGTGAGGATGGCAAGATCGCTATCCGTAATATTCGCCGCAAGGCCATGGAGCAGTTGAAGAAGCTGCAAAAGGACGGCGATGCCGGCGAGGACGAAGTCATCGCAGCAGAAAAGGAAATGGAAAAGATTACCTCCGGCTACATCGAGCAGGTAGACAGCTTGGTAGAGAATAAGGAAAACGAGCTGATGGAGGTCTAGGACCTCCGCTTTCTTGCCGCCGTGCCTGTCTCCCCGGCCGGCGGCGCTTTTTCTGTTCCAAGGCCCGCCGCTCCCACAAACGGGGCAGAGCCGGCGGAACTGAGCAAGTTAGCCGGGGAATCACACAAGACAGCGAAAGGAGCCGGTCACGGTGAGTGACGCCATAAACCGCCGATTGCCACAGCCAAAGAATGGTGCAGGCCGCGACTTGCCGGCCGCTATCGGTGTTGGCGTGGGGCTCGGCGCTCTTGTGGTGCTTGCCGTGTGGGCTGGTCCGCTGGCTTGGTATGCGGTCGTAGCGCTTGCAGTAGGCGTTGCCATGTGGGAGGTCCTCAGCCGCCTGCGGGAGCATTCCTACTATGTTCCGCGTACGCTGCTTATCATTCTGGGCCAAGCCATGGTGTGGATCTCATGGCCCCTGGGGGCGCCGGGCTTGGTAGCAGTCTATGTCACCGCGGTGCTGGCACTTATGTTTGGCCGCCTTTTCCATAACGGTCGTCATCGTCCGCCTATCAACTACCTGCGCGATATGTCCGTCGGTATTTTTGTGCTGACGTGGATTCCGCTTTTTGCCACCTTCGCAGCCATGTTGTCGCTGGTGTCGACTCCATTTTCCAGTGGGGCTGCCTCCATCGTCGTCTTTATGCTGTGCGTTGTGGCTTCCGATACCGGCGGATATGTTGCGGGCGTGATGTTTGGTTCGCACCCCATGGCACCTGCGGTGAGCCCTAAAAAATCGTGGGAGGGGTTTTGTGGGTCCATCATCTTCGGCGTGGTGACCGGTGCGCTCACGGTGAAATTTCTTCTCCATCACGATGCCTGGGTGGGTGGCCTGATGGGGCTCGGTCTAGTTATCTGTGCCACCTTGGGAGACTTGGTGGAATCCCAATTTAAGCGCGAGCTGGGTATTAAAGACATGTCGGCATTATTGCCCGGCCACGGCGGCCTCATGGACCGTTTGGATGGCATGCTACCTTCTGCCATGGTCACCTGGGTAGCGATTAGCTTCCTGTCTACGTTTACACCATAGGAACATCAGACAAACAAAAGCCGCCTCTCCCGTATAAACTGCCCGAAAAAGACGGCAGAACAGGGGAGAGGCGGCTTTTATATAGATTTATACCTGCTGCGCTTGCTTGCGTAGCTGGCGACGCAACTCAAACATGCGCCAGCCACCGACTAGCGCCATGATGAGTACGCCGCCGATAGCAAAAATGAGGAAAGCAATTCCGGCGGGGAACTCGCCAGACCAGCCCAGGAAGTTCATGGGAACCTCGTGCTGGTTTTGCCTGATGAACACAATGAGGACAATCAGCAGCAGGAATCCTACGATAAGCGCCATCCACGTGCTGGCCGCGAAAGATCCCTTCGCCTTGCCAGAGGGCTGGGTGGAGTGAGAAGTAGAGTCAGAAACGGCTGGTTCTAGGTCAGAACTAGTCTCCGGTTCAGAAGCGTTCAGCTCCGCCGAGGAGAGGTCTGCGTCGGAAGAAGAAAAATCATCTGCAGGATAATTTGGATTTGTCATGTATCCATTATTTCTTTAATCCTGTCGATTATGCCACTTGGCGCGGCCTTCAATTGGAAAATCCCACGCAGACCGTGGAATGATGGGCAATATTATGGCTCAACCAGTGAAACTTAACTTTTCCGCCCCACGCCGCGGACTTCCCCCGAAACATTTCGCGGACCTGACCGAAGACGAGCGCATTGACAAGCTCGCAGAAATTGGCCTGCCTAAATTCCGTGCGAAGCAGCTGGCTAAGCACTATTACGAGCACTACACCGACAATGTCGAGGATATGACCGATATCCCCGCCGGCAAGCGCGAAGCAGTCAAGGAAGCCTTCTTCCCTGAGCTGATGAAACCCATCCGGACCACCTCCACGGACGACGGCGAGACCACTAAGTCCCTGTGGCGGTTGCACGACGGCACGCTACTGGAATCAGTGCTGATGCGCTACCCAGGTCGCGCTACTTTGTGTATTTCTTCCCAGGCAGGGTGCGGCATGGCCTGCCCGTTCTGCGCTACTGGCCAGGGCGGCCTTGATCGTAACTTGTCCACGGGCGAGATTGTCGAGCAATTCCGCCACGCTGCGTCCGCCATGGCTGCAGAAGGTGGGCGTTTGTCCAACGTTGTCTTTATGGGCATGGGTGAGCCGCTGGCCAACTATAAGCGCGTGGTCCAGGCCGTACGTCAGATTACTGGCCAGGATGGTACGGGTTTTGGCCTTTCCCAGCGCAACGTGACCGTCTCCACCGTGGGCTTGGCTCCGGCAATTCGCAAGCTTGCGGACGAAGACTTGGCCTGCACTCTGGCCGTTTCCTTGCACACTCCGGACGATGAGCTGCGTGACGGTCTAGTGCCGGTCAACAACCGGTGGTCTGTTGATGAGGTGCTGGATGCCGCGCGCTACTATGCGGATAAGTCCGCCCGCCGCGTGTCCATTGAGTACGCCCTGATTCGCGATAAGAATGACCAGGATTTCCGCGCCGATATGCTGGGGTGCAAGCTGCACCAGAAGTTGGGCTCCAAGGTCCACGTTAATGTTATTCCGCTGAACCCCACGCCGGGCTCAGAGTGGGATGCGGCCCCGCAAGACCGCCAGGACGAGTTCGTGCGTCGCGTGCAAGCCCAAGGCGTTCCCTGCACGGTGCGCGATACAAAGGGCGATGAGATTGCGGCGGCTTGTGGTCAGCTTGCAGCGGATGAGCGGGAAGATAAGTCAGCCTAACTGATAAGATTGGCGGACATGATTGTTCCGAATTATCCGCCACTTGCAGATGATCCGACCACGCAGGCCTTTGCCGTGCGCGGTCTGAACAAAATTTTCGCTGGACGCCCCGTGGTGTCGAATTTGAGCCTCGACATCCCGCAGGGCTCTATTTATGGCATCGTTGGCCCCAATGGCGCGGGCAAAACCACCATGTTGACCATGGCGTGTGGCCTGCTGCGCCCTGATAGCGGCGAGGCCTTTATTGCCGGGCACAATACGTGGCAGGATCCGCTGCCAGCCAAAGCGGCCATGGGACTGCTTGTCGATGGCGCTCCGGTCTTCGACCGTTTATCGGGCCCAGAGTACTTGTTCTATCTCGGCGCATTGCGCCGCATGGATCAAGCCGAAGTGGAGCACCGCAGCGCACAGCTTTTGGATGCCTTACAGCTTGCCGACGCCGCCGATAAACCCATCGCGGACTACTCCGCCGGCATGACTAAAAAGATACTTCTGGCGGGCGCGCTTCTGCATAACCCAGAGGTCGTGATACTAGATGAGCCTCTAGAGGCAGTGGATCCCGTTTCGGGGCAGCTTATTCAAGAGATCCTGCGCGCCTATGTCGCCCGCGGAGGCACAGTAATCCTGTCTTCACACGTTATGCAATTAGTGGAAGGCTTATGCGATCACGTAGCCATCATCGCCGGCGGCCAGGTGCTCTCCGCCGGCCACGTGGAAGATGTGCGCCAGGGCGGCAGCCTGACGGATGCCTTCATCCACTTCGCCGGTGGGAGTGAATTTGATGCGGACTCTTTCGAGTGGTTGCGCAGCGAAGGCGGCACAACGCGGCGCGAAGAAGGGGAGGAGTAGACGCAATGACTTCGACGCTCCTCAAGCTGCACCGCACGCTGTGGGCGCGCAGCCTTAAAGCGAATGCTGCAGCGGTTATGATCCCGATCTGCCTTTTGCTCTATGGACTCATCGGGCTAGCATCGCTCGCCGCTCTTGCTGCGGCAGATGTTTCCACCGGAACTGGGAACGTGCAAGCCCTAACCGTGGCCCCTGGTCTTGGCACGCTGGCTTTCATCGTTATCACCCTCATCATGCCCAGTGGCGAGAACCAGCTATCTGCCCGCGAGCTTTCCGCGTTTCCGCTGCGGCTGAAAGACATCACACCGGCACTCGCTATCGCCTCGGTGCTTAATCTGCGCGCCCCGGTATCAGTCTTGCTGTCCATTGCTTATGCGGTGGCCGGAAGCGTGGTCCTGGCGGCAAACGGGAAGGCATTGTTCATCTTGCCTTTCTGTCTAGGAATGCTTTTCGCCCTTGTGCTGACGCTGGTGCTGGCGGATCTCGCGGTCTATGTGGGGGCTACTGCCGCGGAGCTTAGTTCCACGAAGCTTAAGGCCTTGGGCTCGGTGGCGGTGTTCGTGCTTATCTTCGGCTCGAGTAAACTTTCTTCTCTCGCGGGCTCTGACTTTCCGTTGGGAACTGTAGGTGAAGGATTAGCGTGGACGCCTGTTGGAGCACCGGTGGGGTGGGCGCTTGCGCTTGCTCAAGGCGAGCTAGTGAAAGCCTGCGCACAATTTCTCATCGCTGTAGTAACGCTGGGTCTAGCTGTGTGGACGTGGCATCGATTGCTGCGGCGGCAATTCGAGCACCGTACGGTTTCCCCGTCGGCACGCAATCACCGTGAGAAGTCCAAGGGGATAAGCCGGTTTTCCCTTGGTTCCTTTTCCTATAGCAGCCCTGCTGCCATGGAATTTACGCGCTCGCTGCGCTATATTTTCCGTGACTCCCGCCTTATTGGCAGCATTATCATGCAGCCAATTCTGGCAGTCGTCTTGATTATCCAGGGCTTTGCTACTGACTCCGATTTATCGTCAGTAGGTCTGTTATTTCTGGGGCTGATAGGCGGAATCGTCGCTACCAATGATTTTGGTTATGACGGTCCAAGCCTGTGGGTAAAGATGGCCGCCCCAGTTCGCCCGCGCACGCTGCTCTACGCGCGGCACTGGGCGCACGTGGCCCTATCCGCCATAATTTTTGTGCTCACGGCGATGCTGCTTTTTGCATTCAGTGCGGATAAAGCTCTCACTGCCTGTTTGGTGGTTGCTGCCCTGGGAATCTTCACTTCTTCCGCCGGATTGTCATTGCTGCTCACCACCTTTAATCCCTTTGCCACCGCGCGGCCTGGCGGGAATATGTGGGCGGATAAATCCGGATACTCGGCTAGCGCCTTCTTAAGCGCTATTTTGAGTTTGTTTATTGGCTGGACGCCCATCATCCCAGGCGTCATCCCAATGGCTATCGGCTACGGCTCGAACATGGTGCTGGTCGCGCTGGGGTTTGTACTCGTCATAGCCGTGCCTGTTGCGTGTTATGTCCTCGCACTGCGGGTCAGTGGCAAGCGCGTCGATAACACCCTGCCCGAGATCTACGCCAAGGTGGGCCACTGGGTGTCTTAAAACTCGGGCGCTTCTTAGCAAGTATCGCCCACACCGCGCTCTTGCTAAGGGTGGGTGTGGGCAGGGCAGCACCCAGCAGAGTGAGCGCTGAGTAAGGGGAGAGGCGTCGGCAAGCGGAGGCAAAAAGAAACCGCCGACCTTCGCGGGGAAGGGCGGCGGTAGCTAAAGTGTGCTGAAAGCTTAGAGCGCGTGCTTGCTGGAGGAAACCGGGGTGGCGTTGTTAGTGCCTGGCTCAACGCGCAGGTGAGAAACGCGGGAAGGCTCGATATTCAGCGCGCGCAGCTGGGAATCGCTCAGCTCGGCGTACACACCGGTGTTGGTCTTTTGGTCGTAGACCCAGTCTGGCTCCTGGTGGCCCACCGGCTGGTTGCGGGCGGTCACGGTGCGCACCTGGTGCAGCTTAGGCTGGAAAGCATGAATGAGCAGGCCGATTACCAGCAGGACAGTCAGTACGACGAGCCAGACAGTCTCAACGTGGCCCTTGTGATTACCAAAGTGGTAGGCGATCAAGAAGAGAACGGAAATCCAACCGGCGATCTGCACGCCCGAGCGGCTGATGCGGGACCAACCGAATCCTGCGGATGGGACGTCCTCAGTAGAAACACCGTCATATACCTGCGGTACCGGCTTGTGGGAAGACACTTGCTCTCCTTCGCTTCTGCGTATGCCCGTCTGCGCGATGGGCGTGCGGGCACACCAATGCCATTTGTCTGCTACACATTCTAAATCATCGCGCCTTAGATGGCGATTAAACACCCCCGCCGCAGTACTGGTTACCTGCCATGCCCGCCCCGTGGTGATGGGCGCTAGGGTGGAAGGGTGACTACACAGCGAATACTCATTCTTGGTTCCACCGGTTCAATCGGCACGCAGGCTCTGGAAGTTATTGCGGATAATCCCGATAAATTCGAGGTAGTGGGAATCGCGGCGGGCGGCTCCAACCCGCAGCTCATCATTGAACAGGCTCGTCGCCTCAACCTTTCGTTTGACCACGTTGCAGTGGCTAAAGAGGATGCTGCTGCCGAGGTTTCCGCTGCCTTAGGCGGTTCGGTATTAAGTGGCGCCGATGCTGCAGAGAACCTAGTGCGTTCGACTCCGGCCGATACTGTGCTCAATGCTCTAGTGGGATCCCTCGGCCTTAAAGCCACTCTAGCGACGCTGGAGATGGGGGAGTACTTGGCCTTGGCCAATAAGGAATCCCTCGTCGCCGGTGGCACGCTCGTCACCCAGGCCGCGCGCCCTGGTCAAATCATTCCCGTCGATTCGGAACATTCCGCCATGGCGCAGTGTCTGCGCGCCGGCGAGGAAGGGGAGCTGGATAAGCTTGTTCTTACCGCCTCAGGCGGTCCCTTCCGTGGTTGGTCGCGCGAAGAGATGTGGGACGTGACCCCAGAGCAGGCGGCGCAGCACCCGACCTGGTCTATGGGCCAGATGAATACCCTCAATTCAGCAACGCTCATGAATAAAGGTCTGGAGCTCATTGAGGCGACGCTGCTCTTTGACATCGACCCTGAGCGTATCGATGTCACCGTGCATCCACAGTCCATTATTCACTCTATGGCTACTTTCAAAGATGGCTGCACCATCGCCCAAGTTTCGCCGCCGTCGATGAAGCTGCCGATTTCGCTGGCGCTGAATTGGCCGCACCGCGTGCCGGGTGCGCAGCCTTCCTTAGATTTTGTGCAGGCGCATGAGTGGCGTTTTGAGCCGCTTGACGATGCCGCCTTTCCCGCCGTCGATCTCGCCCGGCGCGCCGCGGCCGAGGGAACGGGGGTCATTTATAACGCCGCCAATGAGGAAGCGGCGGCCGCATTTTTATCCGGGCGTATCCATTTTCCAGAAATCGTGGACGTAGTGGGCAAGGTCCTTGATTCCGCTTCTGAGTTTGCTGGTGTAGTCTCTAGCCTCGATGAAATCCTCGCAGTAGAAGGCGGGGCGCGCAGGCGCGCGAATGCGCTGATTGATTCGCTGGCTGACTAGAAAGCTTTCACACCATGGCAAATTTGCTGGGCATTGTGCTTTTCGCCCTCGGCATTGGGCTGACCGTAGCGCTGCATGAAGCAGGCCATATGCTTAGCGCGCGTGCCTTTGGTATGCGCGTGCGCCGCTACTTTATCGGCTTTGGTCCGCGCGTATTTTCCTTCCGGAAGGGGCACACGGAATACGGGCTGGCGGCCTTCCCTGTGGGCGGCTTTTGCGATATCGCCGGAATGACTGCCCAGGATGAATTCCTCACCGAGGAAGAAGAACCCCACGCCATGTATAAAAAGCCGTGGTGGCAGCGCATCATCGTGATGGCAGGCGGTATTGTCGTCAACCTGATTTTGGGCTTCATTATTTTGTATTTTGTGGCCATGACGGCTGGCCTGCCCAACCCGGATGCCGATGTGCGCCCCCGCGTAGGCGAGGTGACCTGCTCGGCCAATCAGAAGCCGAACCAAGAGCTGGAAAAGTGTACGGGTCCAGGCCCCGCCGGAAAGGCCGGTGTGCGGGAGGGCGATATCATCGTCGCCTTCGAGGGCCAGAAGATAGACTCTTTTACCCAGCTGCGCGATGAGGTAATGCAGCGTCCTGGTGACACCATCACGCTGACAGTTGAGCGCGATGGAAAAGATAAAGACATCCCAGTCCACCTGGATACCGTTAAGCGGCTCAATAAGGACGGAGAACTTATAGATGCCGGCTCTATCGGGTTGAGCAATCAGCTTATCGACGTCGTCGAAAAGCACGGCCCTGTTGACGCGCTACCAGCAACGTGGCGGTTTAGTACCTACTCGTTGGAAGCAACGGTAGATGGCCTCAAGCAATTTCCTGGCAAGGTGCCGGGCGTGGTGGCCTCCATCTTTGGCCACGAACGCGAAGCTGACGGCCCGATGTCCGTTGTCGGCGCTTCCCGTGTGGGCGGCGAATTGGCGGAGCGTTCCCTGTGGTCGATGTTCTTTATGATGCTGGCTACGCTGAACTTCTTCCTCGCTCTATTTAACCTAGTTCCGCTGCCGCCTTTCGACGGCGGGCATATCGCCGTCATCATCTATGAAAAGCTGCGCGATGGCATCCGCAAGCTCGCGGGCAAGCCGGCCTTGGGCCCGGCCGATTACACCAAGTTGATGCCGGTGACCTATGTGATGGCCGCACTGCTGATGGGCGTCGGCGTCATCGTTATCGTCGCCGATGTAGTTAACCCTATCCGTCTATTTGGTTAGCAGCCGTGTCCCCACAGCGCGCACTTCAGGCATAAGCAAGCAGTGCTAGAGTGGGGGCGTTAATCACCCACCTTATAAATTTCTGTGCTTCAACAAGGAGAATTCATGTCGACCCCCATCGGTCTAGGAATCCCAGACGGCCCGCCACCAGTACTGCACCCGCGCCGTAAGACTCGGCAGTTGCAGGTGGGCCCGGTCGGTGTCGGCTCTGACTCACCAATTTCGGTGCAGTCGATGACCAATACGAAGACGCACGACATCAATGGCACACTGCAGCAGATTGCGCAGCTGACCGCTTCCGGCTGCGATATCGTGCGTGTGGCTTGTCCTAAGCCCATCGATGCGGAAGCACTTCCGGCCATTGCTAAGAAGTCGCCCATCCCGGTGATTGCGGATATCCACTTCCAGCCTAAGTACATCTTCCAAGCCATCGATGCCGGCTGTGCCGCCATCCGTGTTAACCCGGGCAATATCCGCGAGTTCGACGGTCGCGTGAAGGAAGTTGCTAAGGCTGCAGGCGATGCCGGCATTCCTATCCGCATCGGCGTTAATGGTGGTTCTTTGGATAAGCGCCTGCTGGAAAAGTACGGCAAAGCCACCCCGGAGGCACTCGTCGAGTCCGCCATTTGGGAAGCTGGCCTGTTTGAGGAGCACGGCTACGGCGATATCGCTATTTCCGTCAAGCACTCCGACCCTGTCCTGATGGTGGAGGCGTACCGCCAGCTGGCGGAAAAGACTGACTATCCGTTGCACTTGGGTGTGACCGAGGCAGGCCCGAAGTTCATGGGAACCATTAAGTCCTCGGTTGCCTTCGGCGCGCTACTGGCAGAGGGCATTGGCGATACCATTCGCGTGTCCTTGTCCGCGCCGCCAGTAGAGGAGATCAAGGTAGGCGACCAGATCTTGCAGTCGCTCAATTTGCGCCCGCGCAAGTTGGAGATCGTGTCCTGCCCTTCCTGCGGCCGCGCTCAGGTGGACGTCTACAAGCTGGCAGAGGAAGTTACCGCTGGCTTGGAGGGCATGGAGTTCCCGCTGCGCGTTGCCGTTATGGGTTGCGTTGTCAACGGTCCGGGCGAGGCACGCGATGCTGACCTCGGCGTTGCTTCCGGCAATGGTAAGGGCCAGATCTTTGTCAAGGGCGAGGTCGTTCGCACCGTGCCGGAAGACAAGATTGTAGAAACCCTCATTGAAGAAGCCATGCGCATTGCCGATGAGCAGGGCATGGAGGCCGTGGAAGGCGCTAAGGCTGAGGTTCGCGTAACCCAGTAATCCACCCACATTAAGTAGACTGCCCCGCACTTCGGTGTGGGGCAGTCTTTTTTAGCTCTTGCGCTGCTAGAGTGCCAAGACATGAAGAAGTTGGTCGCGCTGGTTGCAACTATCACGCTCGCTTCCACCAGCGTGGTTGCTTGTACCCCGAAGCCGGTATCTGCAGAACCGGTGGCGGAGGAATTCCTCGAAGGGATGGAATCTCGCAATAACGACGGTTTGGCCGCGCTTACCGATTCCCCCTCTGACGCCACCGCCGCCCTGGACGCCACCTACTCCGGCCTGCAGGCCGAGGGGCTCGATATTGAGCTAGAAGGTGTCGATCAAGACGAGAACCTCGCTACGGCGAACTACAAGGTCACCTGGGATCTGCCCAAGGAACGCACCTTGAGCTATGACACGCAGATGACGCTTACTAAGACCGAGGATGAGTGGACGGTGCGCTGGAAGCCGAGCCTTATCCACCCAGACTTGGGCGCAAACCAGCACTTGGAACTGCGCGCATTGGAGGCAAAGCGTGCCAGCGTGGTCTCTTCCAATGGAGTGGAATTGATGAGCCCAGGGCTGAACTACCGGCTGGTGGTAGATATCAGTTCCTTGGAGGATGTGCGCCCTACCGCGGCAAAGATTAGCGGTGCGTTGGCAGCTGCCCATCGTCAGGATGATTCAATTGCAGAGATTGATGCCAAGGATTTGGCCAAGAAATTGGAGGATGCGGATGGTTCTTTCTCCGTAACTATGTTCACAGAAGACCAAGCCAAGGCTGTGCGTCCCAAGGTGGAAGGCATGGACGGTGTGCGCCTCAACGAGGAGCCAGCCTTGGTTACCCGCAACCGCGGTCTTGCGCCCGATCTCATGTCGCGCGTGCGTTCTGCGGTCCAAGACGAGGTCGATGGTCAAACTGGCTGGTCCATTTCCGTGGTCAATGAAAATGGTGCGGCACTCTCGGACGTCGAAAAGCATGATCCCAATGCTGCGCCATCGATAAAGGTTGGTCTCGATTACGATGTGCAGCGCGCCGCGCAAGAAGCGGTAAACGAGCGTGCCGATTCGCAGGCAATGCTCGTAGCCATCCGACCTTCCAATGGCGATATTTTGGCCGTAGCGCAAACCGAGAAGGCTGATGAGGACGGCGACGTCGCCCTCCAAGGCCAGTACCCACCCGGTTCTGTTTTCAAAATTCTCACCGCCGCGGCTGGCGTGGACAAACAGGGCCTAAATACCGATACCATCGTTCCGTGCCCGGGCACTATGGATATCTATGGCCGCGTAGTGACCAACTACAATTCTTTTTCTTTGGGCAGTGTTCCGCTTAGCCAAGCCTTCGCGCAGTCTTGTAACACCACCTTTGCGGATATCTCCACCAAGCTCAAGCCTGGTGAGCTGAAGGATATGGGCAAGAAATTTGGCTTCGGCGTTGAGTACGACATCCCCGGGTTGACGACCATCACTGGCTCTATTCCAGACGGAAAGGAGCCATTGGAACGCACTGAATCCGGATATGGTCAGGGCTACGACTTGGCAAGTCCTTTTGGCATGGCCCTTGTTTCTGCCACGGTTGCCAACGGCAAGACACCTACGCCTACGCTGATTGAAGGCCATAAGACTAAAGCGTCCGAGAAACCACAGCAGATTTCCAAGCCCGTGCTGGACAATGTCCGAGCTATGATGCGCCAAGTGGTCACCAGCGGTACCGCGCGCAGCATGGTCGCTGGCGGCACCATCTATGGCAAGACCGGTGAGGCGGAAATCAATGAAGGCTCGCACGCCTGGTTTACCGGCTACCGGGAAGAAGATGATATTGCCTTTGCCACCCTCGTGGTTTTGGGTGGCGGCTCCGATGCCTCGGTCAATATCACCAGCAATTTCTTGCAGAAGGTCGATGCCTACCGCTCCGGTCCGCACGAAGGGGCAGCGCCGCCGGCCGAGGGATAGTCGCCGCGCTGCGTCTGCAACCCCGCCGCAGGACCCCGGCTCCCGCGTTCGCGGTGGAGAGGACTACCATGGGAAACCATGAGCAATCGAGGAAAGCTAAAGCCAGGCAAGCCCACTCCGATCCTCACCGTTCCGGAAAGCATTGAGCGACCGGAGTACGCGTGGAAGGATGAGGTACAAGAGGGCATTGGCGAGCCCTATGTCCAGTCCCCAGAGGTCATTGAGAAGATGCGCGAGGCCTGCAAGATTGCGGCCAACGCCCTCAAGGAGGCTGGAAAGGCCGTTAAGCCGGGGGTAACTACTGATTATGTAGACCGCGTGGCACACGAATACATGTGTGACCACGGCGCTTACCCTTCTACGCTGGGGTACCGTGGCTTCCCTAAGTCCAGCTGCGTATCCCTTAATGAGATTGTCTGCCACGGCATCCCAGACACCACCGTGATTGAAGATGGTGACATCGTCAATATCGATATCACCGCGTATAAGAACGGGGTGCACGGCGATAATAACGCTACCTTCCTTGCCGGCGATGTCTCCGAGGAGCACCGCCTGCTGGTAGAGCGCACGAAAGAGGCCACGATGCGCGGCATTAAGGCTGCAAAGCCTGGCCGTGAGATTAACGTCATCGGTCGAGTTATCGAGTCTTATGCCAAGCGTTTTGGTTATAACGTCGTGCGCGACTTTACCGGCCACGGCGTCGGCCCGACTTTCCACAACGGCCTAGTTGTCTTGCACCATGACTCGACCGTCTACCGCGATATCCTCGAGCCGGGTATGACGCTTACCGTCGAGCCGATGATTAATCTTGGCTCGCTGGATTACGAGATCTGGGATGATGACTGGACCGTCCAAAACACGGACGGCAAGTTCACCGCCCAGTTTGAGCACACCCTCGTCATTACTGAGGACGGCAACGAAATCCTTACCATCCCCGATGAGGACTAAGCTTCGCTAACGAAGGCCGCCTCCACGACCCCAAGCGGGGAAGTGGAGGCGGCCTTTTGCGTACTTTGCTTGCCGACATCCCGCGCAAGGCATCAGCACTCAGCACGTAGCTGCACATAGCAAAGGGGCCCCTGCAAGCCCTAGCTATCTAGAGCCAATCTGCGGCTAATAATTAGCGGCGGAAGATTGGGTCCAAGATGTGCTGCGGGACGATGCCGGTGTAAACGGCGTAGTTGTAAGCGCCGATGATTGCGCCGACAATGGAGGTGATGCCCAGTGCGGTAGCACCCTTCTTCCAGTTGGAAGCCCACTCCGGGATGTCTTCGGAGGTTTCGGTGCCGAACATGTCCTCGCCGGTGACCTGGTTGTCAGGAGTTACGACAGGCTTGCCGTCCTCGCCCTCGGTCCATGCGCCCCAGTCCTTGCCCAGCTGGGTGAGGGAGCTGGAAGAAGAGGAGGAGGTGGTGTTCTCGTTGGTGGAGGGGGTCTCTGCAGAAGCAACTGCGGTGCCGCCGAAAGCTACGGTGACTGCGGTAGCAGCAGCAACGGCTGCGGTGCGGAAGTTACGCATTGTGAAAATACCTTTCGGAATTTTTGATTGAGCCGAGTGGCTGTTGCTTAGAAGGAAGGGCCGTGTACGAAGAAGTTGTAAACAGGGCCGATGATGCCGCCGAGCAGGGCGCCAACGCCTGCTAGCACGGTAGCACCGTAGAAGACCTTTGCCCATGCTGGCTGGCCGGAGAAGTCCTTGGAAGAACCGAAGATGCCAACGGCGTTAGCTGCCTGGTCGCCCTCGAGCTTGTTGCCGATCTTGGAGGACAGGGAAGGGGTGTAGTCCTCAGGGGTCTGGTCTTCCGTCTGGCCTGCGCCAGTCTTGGAAGGACCTGCCTGCTCTACTGGGACAGTGTTGCCGTTCTGGTTAACGTCGGCGGAAGCAACGGTGGTGCCCCCAGTAAATCTAGTAAAACTCTTGTCCTTTTGCGCGTCAAAGACCGGAATTTCATCCATTAAATTAACGTGTGTCCCTAAATGGTGGTGAATTTCCTGCAGTCACGAATGTGACTTCCTTGGCGTGAAATGGGAATATGCCCTGGAAGCTGGGAAAAATCTGGGTATGTATGAGGAAGGTCACGTAACAATTTACTTTTGCCACTCCAGTCCCAAAAGGGCGTTTTCCACTACTTCTGGTAGCGCGGGGTGAATCCAATATTGGTTGCGGGTGAACTCCCGCATGTCCAACGAGTAGGCCATCGCGGTAATCAATTGCTGGATGAGGGTAGAAGCCTGCGGTCCCATCAAGTGAGCTCCGAGAAGCTGCCCGGTAGCGCGATCTGCCACTAGCTTGCATATACCGGTTTTATCTTCCATGGCCCAGCCGTAGGCAACATCGCCAAAGTTCTGCACCTTGACGGTTACATCGAAGCCTTCCTCGCGAGCCTGCTTTTCGGTCCGGCCCACCGTTGCGATCTGCGGGTGGGTAAAGACGGCGGCAGGGACATTGTCATGGGGGAGCGGGCGGAGGTCTTCTGGGTGCAGCAGGTTGTGCTGTACGGAGCGCATCTCGGCATTGGCTACGTGCTTGAGCATGTACGGCGAAGAGACGTCGCCAAGCGCCCATACGCCCTCGGCAGTGGTGCGGCCGAACTCATCGGTTTTTACGCGGCCGTCGGCAAGCAGCTCAATGCCTGCCTTATCCATATCCATCTGATCGCCATTGGGGGTGCGCCCAGTGGCAACCAGAATGGCCTCTGCCTCAATAGAGGTGCCATCATCTAGCTCCAACCGCACTCCCTTGTCGGTCTTCTCGAGCTGGGTGCCATTGGCAATGCGGACGTCGAAGCGCTCGCGAGCAATCTGATTGAAGCGACTAGATAGATCATCATCAAGGTGGCGCAGCAAAGTCTCGGAGCGATTGACCACGGTGACCTCCGTGCCGAGCCCGTCAAAGACATGGGCAAACTCCATGGCGATATAGCCACCGCCCACCACAATGAGGCTTTGTGGCTGATGGTCCATGCGCATGATGTCTTCATTGGTGTAGTACTTCACGCCAGACTTGGCATAGACCTCTGGAATGACCGGGCGGGAGCCGGCCGCGATGACGATTTGCTCGCCAGTGATGACATGTTCGCCGGTCTGAATAGTCTTCGGGCCAATAAAGCGGGCGTGCTCGTCAAATACGGTGATATTTGGGGTTTCCTCCCCGCGGCGGTACTGCTCGCCGCCCTTGGCAATCTGGTCGATGCGGTTGGTGAAGACGCGGTCCACGATGGAATCCCAATCCACGCTATTGACCTGAGCATCTAGGCCTAGACGGCCGGCCTCGCGCGCGGCCAAGGCGATATCGGCGGCATAGACATACATTTTAGTGGGAATGCAGCCCACGTTGAGGCAGGTACCGCCAAAAGTACCCTTTTCAATGATGGCGATCTTTTGGTCATCAAACTCCGGGCTAGGGATGGAGTTTCCGGAGCCGGTGCCGATGATGATGAGGTCAAAATGTTCCTCGGCCGCGGGCGTATGGTTCTGGTGTGAAGAAGTCACGTTTATTCCTTATATATAGGGACTAAATTACTGGACGGGTTTAGCGGAATCTAAGACGGTGGGCAACCACTCATCGCAGGCGTTGAAGGCCTCTTGCAGCGGATCCGGAAGGGATAGAAAAACATCGTGCCTAGCGCCCTTGATGGGGTGCAAGGTGTAGTGAGCGCTTAGTTCCTTTGCCCAGCGGCGCGTTTGGGCAACGTCGATGATGACATCCGCGTGGTTCGCGGTATCGGAATAAGGCCGGCCCAGTTGAGTGCGAGTGGACTGCAGCGTCAAAATTGGTACGCCGGCATCGATACGACCGCTATGGATGGCATCAAAGCCATGGAATACTGCGGCTAGCCAGCCAACATACTTCTTATGGCCAGCCAGTGGCTTAAAGCGGAGGTCAAAATCCCACTCGCCGTAGAAATCTTGGTGAACAGACTCGCCGTAGGCGGTGAAGTTGCCACCGGGCAGGGGAGTCCTGGGGACGATGCGGCCAAGTGCGTACAACAGCGGTTTGAGCGGGGTAAGAACCTGGCCGGGCACGCCCATCATGTCGAGCCACGGGCTATTGAGGATGAGCCCCTTCAAGCGCTGGTGGCGTTCGTAGTCGGTTCGGCGCAGATGATCCATCCATAGCGGGGCGATGAGGCCACCGGTGGAGTGAGCGATGAAGATAACCTCATCATTAGGGATGGCATCGAGTGCAGCGGTGAGGTCAGCAAAGTAGAACGCCAAGTCCGATACATAGTGCCATGACTGGCCGGAGCGGCGCGAGCGACCACACTTGCGCAGATCCACAGCATAAAAGTCATAACCTTGGGCGGCAAAGTGCTCGGCTACGTGGGTGTGGAAGAAGTAGTCGGTCATACCGTGTAGCCACACCAAAGCCGGGCGCGATGAGGCGGCGGATGGTTCGCGTGCCGCATCGTCCGCCTGCTGCGGTGCGTAGTGCACCAGCGTGGTGGCCACGTTGCCCTCGCCGTCGGGGTCGACGCCTAAGTCAATGGTGGCAGCTTCATAGTCGGGGCCGAGTTTGTCTGGGCCCCATACCGGGGAGTGTGTAACCATGCCTCGATTCTAGGTGTAATAAAGGATTTATGGTGCTGGTGTTGGGGTGTAGATAGTGGGGGCGGAAATTCCCACATTTTTGCCACTGGTCTGGGGGAGAAATCCCAAATTGCATAAGAAAAGCGTAGAGTAAGGCCTTAACGCGTGACGCACTGCCAGGTTGTCTTAGTGCAACGATGGTGGCGCGGGGCGCTAAGCGCTATAAGTCAAGGCGTAGACCGCGCCGATGGATATCTATTTTCAATTCGAAGAGGTAATAACAGAGTGTCCTCCGCTAAGAAGACAGCACAGGTTGTAGACGAGGTCGACGTAGCACTTATTGGTGCCGGCATCATGAGCGCCACCTTGGGCGCAATGCTCCGCGAGCTGGAGCCTAGCTGGACCCAGATGGTCTTTGAGCGTCTCGACGGCCCCGCGTTGGAGTCCTCCTCCCCGTGGAATAACGCCGGTACCGGCCACTCCGCACTGTGCGAGCTGAACTACACCCCGGAGAAGAATGGTCGCATTGATATCTCCAAGGCTCTGGGGATTAATGAGAAGTTCCAGAAGTCTCGCCAGTTCTGGTCTCACCAGCTCAACAACGGTATTCTGACCGACCCGAGCGAATTTATTAACCCAGTTCCGCACGTGTCCTTCGCACAGGGCGAAATCCAGGTTGACTACCTTAAGCGTCGCTATGACGTTTTGAGCGAGAAGCACATGTTCCCAGGCATGCAGTTCTCCGCTGATGATTCTGTCTTTGCGGAGAAGCTGCCCCTGATGGCGCAGGGCCGTGATTTCTCCAATAAGGTAGCCATCTCCTGGACCGATGCCGGCACTGACGTTAACTTCGGCGCGCTGACCAAGCAGTTCCTGACCGCGGCTAAGGCCTCCGGCACCGAGATCCGCTACGGACATGAGGTCATCGACATCAAGCGCGATGGCTCTTCCTGGAAGGTCTATTCCAAGAACAAGCACACCGGTGACATCACGGTAGTCAAGGCTAAGTTCGTCTTCGTGGGTGCTGGCGGTTATGCCTTGGATCTGCTGCGCAAGGCCAAGGTGAAGGAAGTTGCCGGTTACGCAGGCTTCCCAGTATCCGGTCTGTGGCTGCGTTCCAAGAACCCGGAGCTTATCGAGCAGCACCAGGCGAAGGTCTACGGTAAGGCTGCTGTGGGCGCCCCGCCAATGTCCGTGCCTCACCTGGATACCCGTGTTATCGACGGCGAGAAGGGCCTGCTATTCGGCCCCTACGGCGGCTGGAGCCCGAAGTTCCTGAAGAAGGGCAGCTACCTGGACCTATTTAAGTCCATCCGCCCGGATAACATCACTTCTTACCTTGGCGTTGCCGTCCAGGAGTTCGGCCTGACCAAGTACTTGGTAGACGAGGTACGCAAGAACTTCTCCGACCGCGTTGAGACCCTGCGCGAGTACGTCCCGGAGGCAAAGGAAAGCGACTGGGAGACCGTCATCGCCGGCCAGCGCGTGCAGGTGATCAAGCCTGCAGGCGCCCCGCAGTTCGGCTCCCTCGAGTTCGGTACCACCCTGGTCAATAACCAGGAGGGCAATATCGCCGGCCTGCTCGGTGCATCCCCGGGCGCATCCATTACCCCTGCCGTCATGTTGGAGCTGCTGGAGCGTTGCTTCGGCGAGCACATGATCGATTGGGCGGATAAGATCCGCGAGATGGTTCCGTCTTATGGCATCAAGCTGCGCAACGATGAAAAGCTCTATGACGAGATGTGGGAGTACACCCAGAAGACCTTGAAGCTAGACCGCTAGAACCAGCTTCTTCCTAGATAACCCCCTGTACCGCACCGAGACGGTACAGGGGGTTATTCGGTCTGGGCTCGGTGAACAGCAGCTAGGTGCCACAGTAGGTGAGGTATCCCTCCAAGCCATTGGGGTCCGGCGATTCGAATGAGGGGTTGGGCTCCCACGGGTGGGTTACCGCGTGGAGGAGTTCTTGATAGGGGCTCATGTCCCCGCGTTCTGCAGCGTTAAGGGCAGCTTCCACCGCGAGGTTGCGCGGGATAACCCGCGGCATCGCGCTATTAACGCGGGATGGATCGGGCGAGGACGCTAGGTACTCATCCAAAAAGTCTCCCTCGGGCAAAAGCTCACGGGCGGGGGTGGGGTGGCCCGCGGCGGCGTCGGCAAGAGCGCGGTGGGCCAGCGTAATATCTGGGCCGTTGAGCTGCATGGCAGCCGCATAAGAAGAAGCGACTTCTCGAGAGGTATCCAAAGCCTTTGCTAAATCTGCCCTGTGCTGGTCCGCAAAGCGGTCGGTAAAGCCGTTGATGGATTCTTGGGCTAAGTCCATGGCCTTTTTCATGTCCATATCAAATAGCGGCAGGAGGGATTCCGCCAAGCGGGCCAGGTTCCATCCCAGGATGGAAGGTTGATTGCCAAAGGCATAACGGCCTTGCCTATCGATGCTGGAAAACACCGTGTCAGGGGAGTATGCCTCCATAAAGGCACAAGGACCGTAGTCAATGGTTTCGCCGGAGATGGTGGTGTTATCCGTATTCATCACGCCATGGATGAAGCCTAAGCGCATCCACTGGGATACAGTGCGAATTTGTGCATCCATCAGCTGGAGGAAAAAGTCCCGGTAGTCGCACCCGGGATAATGGCGGGCGATGGCGTAGTCGGCCAGCTGACGTGTGTAATCCGTCTGCGCGGCTAGGTGGAAGGTGCCCACGCGAATATGGCTAGCGGCAACGCGCACCACGATGCCGGCCGGTTGCACATGCCCGCGTTGGATGGGCCGGCCGGTGGAGATGACCGCCAGCGCCCGGGTGGTGGGCACACCTAAGGCGTGCATGGCCTCAGAGACGAGGTACTCGCGCAGCATGGAAGACAGCGTTCCGCGGCCATCGGACCCGAGGCGGGAATAAGGAGTTAGTCCGGTTCCCTTGGCGTGCAAGTCCCAGAGCCGGCCGTCCTTTTCTAACTCCCCTAAGAGCATGGCGCGGCCGTCTCCCATCTGCGGATTAAACGCACCGAATTGGAAGCCAGAATAGGCCATGGCGTGTCCGCCCGCGCGACCCGTGAGGAACTCGATTCCCTCGGAGGAGCGCAGCCAGTCCGGGTCAAAGCCCAACTGCCTGGCCAGTTCCTCGTTTAGGATGACCATCTCTGGGTTCGGCTGCTCTTCGCCCTCGGTAGGGCGAACCAAGTGGGGAAGGCGTTGGGCAAAATCGTGGTGTAGCTGCATTTAAACCTCCAGTGTTCCGCGCACGCGAATATGGGCGCGCCCGCCTACCCAGATATCCGTGCCGTCATCGTTGATAAATACTTCGCCCGCTCGGCCTATCTGGCTGCCTTGTGTTGCGGTATAACGCGTTGGCACCAGGTTTCGCGCGCGCATAAACTGCGCGGCGCCGCCATTGAAAGAACCGGTGACTGGGTCTTCGAATTGCGTGGTAAAGGCCCGAACCTCATAGGCCGACTCGCCCTCTGCGGCGTTGGGATTAAGGCCCACTACGCCGACCTTGGGGCGCTCGCCATGGGGCTTAACCGCACGCACCGCCTCGGCATCGCGCAATTGGAGCAGGCGCCAGCCCGGGCCATTGTCCACCCAGCCGTGGTCCACAATATCCGCGCTATCTAGCCCCAGCCCACCGCAGGCCTCCTTCAGATCCGCCGGGCTTAGCGGTTCTTCGCGGCGCAGCGGCGGGGTAGCAAAGGATAAGACATCGCCCTCTTCGCGTACGGTAACTAGGCCCACACCACATTCTTGGACGATACTTCCCTCCGACTGCGGGTGATTGCCTAGGGCGCGCCATGCAGCGGCGCTGCCCAAGGTGGGATGGCCAGCGAAGTCAAACTCCTCGTACGGGGTGAAAATGCGGACGCGGTAGTCCGCGCGGGCGTCGTGAGGCTCGAGCAGGAAGGTGGTCTCAGAAAAGTTGGTCCAGTTCGCGATTGCTTGCATCTGCTGGGCGCTAAGCCCATCCGCGCCGGCTATCACCGCAAGGGCGTTGCCGTTAAAGGCACCGGTGGCAAAAACATCAACCTCAAAGAACTCGTGCTGCATGCCCGCCAGTCTAGTCAGCCCCAGGGATGAGGACCATGGCACAGCGGCTGCGCTAGCCTAGAAAGCCATGAAGAAGCTATGGCCGGATGCGGTTCGTTCCTGGGTAGGTCCGCCGTGGAGAATTATCATTCCGTTGTTTTTCTGGGTTTCTTCCGTGCGGGTGGCAGAAGGTGTCATTGATAGAACCTCGCTTTTCCAGGAGCTGGTTCTCGTAATTTATGCAGTCGGTATTCCACTAGCACTGTGGCTGCATCCTAAGCTCAAGGAATACGCCATTGGGTTTATTGCGATCACATTAACGGTGTGCATCTTTACCCCGCTGGCTGCCATGGGTAATGCTCACTTCTTCCCAGTGGCATACTGCGTATTTCTTATAGGTGCACATTCGCCCAAGCGGTTACAACGGATCTGGATAGGGTGGATTGCCTTAGGTACCTTGGCGGCCACTGCAGCGTCGCTCTACGGGCGGAGGGTTTTCGGCGGCATCGACTTTGGCCTTGAGGATTCTAGCAATAGCATCGGCCCGCTGCCTGCTTTTGGGTCCGTCATCGTCATGGCGTGGCCGGTCATGGGCTTTTTCTACTTGCTTGGCACCAATGATCGTAAAAAGCGCGAGGACCAGCAGCTGCTGATTGAACGTGCGGAAATGGCTGGCGCGGTAGAGCGCAACCGCATTGCCCGCGAGATGCATGACATTGTGGCGCATAATTTGGCGGGGGTTATTGCCCTTGCCGACGGCGCCCGGTTCGCCGCTGCCAAAAATCCCGCAGCGGCCACAGAAGCTCTGGAGACCATAGCCTCTACCTCCCGTGATTCCCTCAAACAGATGCGCGGTTTGCTCTCCGTCCTGCGTGATGGCGATTCCCGCGCCGATACCAAGGCGCCCGGCGCGAGCGATATTGCCGGTCTCATCTCGGAAGCGCGCCGGACCGGTTTCGATATCACCGTGCACGGGCTGGAGGCCCTGCCGACCGAAAGCGACGAGCTATACCAATTCACCGTCTACCGCGTGGTGCAAGAACTTTTGACCAATATGATCAAGCATTCGCGTGATAAAAGGGGAGTACTGCGCTTTCGCTCTACTGGAAACGGCCTAGTATTGAGTGCCGAAAATCCGGCCGCACGCATGCCGGATAATCACAAGCCCGGCTACGGACTTATTGGAATGAGCGAGCGTGTCAAGGCCTATGGCGGCAGCGTTGCTACCCGCACCGAGGATGGACACTTCTTTATTACCGTGGAGGTACCCAATGACTAACCCTGAGCAGCCAACAGGTGCGCCCGCTGGCCCCATCCGTATCGGCCTAGTCGATGATCAGCCCCTCGTGCGCGCCGGGTTCGCCATGCTCCTTGGCTCCCAAGAGGATTTGGACGTTGCCTGGCAGGCCTCCGATGGCGATGAAGTCCTCGACCTCGCCCGCGCGCAACCTGCCGATATTGTGCTTATGGATGTCCAGATGGCCCGCGTCAATGGCATCGCCGCCACAGAAAGGCTGCTGCCGGAATTCCCGGACACCCAGGTCATTATGTTAACCACCTTCGATGACCAGAATTTTGTCCACGGAGCAATTTCCGCTGGGGCCTCTGGATTCCTGCTCAAAGACGTCGAACCGGAGGAACTCCTCGCCGCTATTCGTACCGTACATTCCGGCGAGGCCGTCCTTTCACCGCGCATTACCGCCCAGGTGCTGCAGCAACTGCGCAGCGAACAGTCTGCAGCACAGCCCGATTTACATGCCACCCCTGTTGCGGCAGCAGCTACCGCCCCTCCGGCCGAAGATCTCACGCCACGCGAGCTGGACGTCCTCAAGCTGATGGCACTGGGGTATTCGAATACCGAAATCGCGGAGTGCGAGTTCGTGTCCATGGCCACGGTCAAGACCCACGTGCGCCATATTCTTACTAAGACCAGCTCGCGCGACCGTGTGCATGCCGTGCTGTATGCCCTAACTCATGGCGTGGTCTCGGTGGAGGAGCTGCTGTCTCATCCCTAGGTATGACCTGCTAAATCACTCCCGAGGATGGTTACTTCGTGCTGGTCAGGCGGCACGATGGAAACCATGCTCAAAGTTTCACACCTTTCTAAGAATTTCCGTTCCTTTAAAGCAGTAGATGACCTCTCCTTTGAGGTCCCAGACGGTCAAGTCACCGGCTTCCTCGGACCGAATGGTTCTGGCAAATCAACCACCATGCGCATGTGCGTGGGGTTGGAGAATCCGACTTCCGGCACCGCGACTTTTGATGGCACGCCCTTCCGCGGGCTGTCCAATCCCGCTACCACGGTGGGCACCTTGTTGGACGCCAACTGGTTCCACCCGGGCCGCAGCGCCCGTGCTCACCTGGGCTACATGGCCGCGTTGCAGGGCGTGTCCATGAACCACGTGGATGACACCCTAGACCGCGTCGGCCTTACCCAGGTAGCCACCAAGCGAGTGGGCGGCTATTCGCTAGGCATGAAGCAGCGCCTGGGCCTTGCTTGTGCGCTCATCGGCGAGCCGAAGCACTTGCTTCTTGACGAACCCGTCAACGGCCTCGACCCCGAAGGCGTGCACTGGATGCGTGCCCGCATCCGCGAATTCGCCGAGGCCGGCTGCTCCGTGTTGGTTTCCTCCCACCTACTTTCGGAGATGCAGCTCACCGCAGACCGCCTCGTG
This sequence comes from Corynebacterium sp. MSK071, assembly GCF_030232125.1. Taxonomy (NCBI): domain Bacteria; kingdom Bacillati; phylum Actinomycetota; class Actinomycetes; order Mycobacteriales; family Corynebacteriaceae; genus Corynebacterium; species Corynebacterium sp. MSK071. Next base: position 143,660 of record NZ_JASPJA010000003.1, read on the forward strand.
GTCATCGGCAAGGGCAAGTTGCTGGGCGAGGGCACCGTGGAGGAGTTTGTCAATGGCACGGGAGGCGCAAGCCTCGAAGTGATTGTGGACCAGCCCGATGCACTCCTGCGGCTGTTGCACGGCACCGATGCGGAGACCTCCTTTGACGGGGAAGTCCTGCGCGTGCGCGGTCTCGAAGGCTCCGACATCGGCCGCATCTGTCTGGATAACCGCATTCTCATCTCCAGCTTGGAACGCAAGCAGCCCTCCCTGGAAGAGGCCTACCTCGGCGCGACAGCCGACCACGTGGCCTACCGCTCTGCATAGTTTTTCACCTGCACAACACGCTCCATCTGCAAAGGATAGATTCACATGAACGCTCTGATTTCTGAATCCCGGAAACTATTTTCGCTCCGCTCTACTTGGATATACCTCGCCGTAGTTTCAGCTGGCATGGCTGCCGGCGCTGTCTTGTTGGCTTGGGCGAATGACTTCAATGGAACGGTCGACGGCAAGTTCGAGGCTGTCGATGTGTCTATTTCCGGTTCACTCGCCATTGTCGTGATGGTGTTTGCTGCCGCCATGATGGTAGGCGGCGACCAAAGTAAAGGAACAGTTTCATGGTCATACCTCTCATCAAATCGCCGCGTAGGTATAGTGCTGAGCCAATTTTTCATCATCACCTTTTCGCTACTGCTCGCGGCCACACTGGGCATGGTGGTAGCCACGCTGTTGATTACTGCCTTCGGAGGTGATTTCAATTTTGACAGCTTTATGCATTGGCCGGATAACAATGGGTTCATCCTTGCCTACGTTGAGTGGACTGTCTTTATCCTGTTAGCTACCAGCTTGGCCTACCTTTTGCGCAGTGGTGCATTCGCAGCGATGATTCTCGTGGCAGAGTATTTCGTCATTGAAACCGCCCTCGATGCCGTTAGCGCTCCTTGGGCTAAGGCTATCCTCCGCGTGCTACCTGATGCCAACGCTTGGGGGCTAGTAATGGGCGCCAACCGCAGTGGTGATGAGCAATCTCGAGCTGTCGCCGCTGTCGTTCTAATCGTGATGATCGTGCTCACCGTTGGTGGGTCCTGTGCGGTGGCGCGTCGTCGCTCTGTTGCGAAATAGGTACTAGGCGTTACTACCCTAGTGGGCATGAGTGATGCACTTTTTGCCCGCATTGAGCCCATCCAAACCATGCGGGATGGCACGGTCAAACAGGTCAACCCGTTCTCGGGAACCGAGGTATGGACCGTGCCAGGCCGCGGCAACCGCCCGCTGTCTGTACCAGTAGCTAACCCGCAGCCACTGCAAGAGGAAGACTTTAGCCATCGCTGCGCCTTTTGCTCTGGGCGCTTGACCGATACCCCGCCGGAAAAGGCACGCATTCTGCCTTCCGGCGGGATTGTGCGTGGATTGCCCTTGCAGGAATACGATCACACAGTGCCGGCCTTTCGGCGCATCCCCAATCTGTTTGAAATCGTCTCTTATGACTATTGGCATGCCAATTACGGCTTTGAGATGGATGCCGAAACCCGCCAGCGCATGGACAACTACCTTAGCGATCCGGCCGGCCGGGAACATGTGCTCAAGATAGTGCGTACGAAGCGCAAAGCAGCGCACTTGCCTGAGACAAGCGAAGAAGAACTGGTGGACCAGGCTGCTGGATTCTTCGCCGGCGGTCACGACGTCATCGTGGCTGGCCGCCATTTTGAGCGCGGCGCACAGGATGATTCGCAGTTGGCATCTTCGGGCACGCTAAGCGCTGAAGAACACCTGCTCTTTATGCAGCTGACTATCGACGCCATGCGGGATCTCTACGAGCGCAACCGCTACGCCCCGTACGTGGTGGCTTTCCAAAACTGGTTGCAGCCAGCCGGTGCTTCCTTCGAGCACCTGCACAAGCAGCTCGTTGCTATTGATGATCGCGGTATGGCTTCTCACCGAGAGGTCCAGATGCTGCGCAGCAATATGAACATGTACAACGAGTGGGCGGTGGATTATGCCGCTAGCCGCAATCTCGTCATCGCGGAAAACGACCATGCTGTCCTCTTCGCCGGCTTCGGACACCGTTATCCCACATTGGAGGTGTACTCCAAGTCCGCAACCTGCGAGCCGTGGCTGCAGTCGGAAGAAGAAATTCGTGCCATGAGCGATCTAGTCCACGCTGCCCACGCCGCAGTAGGCCGCGAGGTGCCCTGCAATGAGGAATGGCACCACAAGCCCGCCGACGTCGATGTTGCCCAACCATGGCGCATTCTTATCAAGTTACGTATTTCTACGCTCGCTGGATTCGAAGGCGGTACCAAGATCTACCTCAACACCATTTCGCCCTGGGACCTGCGCGATAGGGTAGTAGGCCAGCTTTACCCCCTGCGCGAATCCGGACATGTTTCCGGCTCAATACGCGTGGCGACGGAGTGCTCGGTGCAACGCAATAGCCTGCTATATAACCCGCAGTTGCGCTAAACAGACCGCGCTGGGCAAACGGTGGTCGGCTCAGCGCCTGACTAGGAGCGTGAGCTCGCACGAACCCGGCCGCGGTTCTTCAACGGTCATACCTGCGGCGCGCGCGATAGCAGCAACGTCGGCGGCGCTATAGGCATCGGCAGGAGAGAGCGCTAGCTCGCGGGCGAGGAGGCCCTTGTAGTGCTTATTAAAGTGGCTGACTACCTTGCGCGAGCCATCTTCTTGCACGCTTTCTACCCGCACCGCTACCGCGTCTTTCACCCGGCCCAATTGTTGGTACGTACCCGAGCGCAGATCAACAATAAGCTCGTCTACCCCCTCGAGAGCCTGCGTAATCTGCTTGCCCCAGTGCGATTTCATGGTGCGGCCGTTAAGTTTTGTCCCGCCCGAAAGCCGGTAATGGGGGATGGGATCGCTGGCGCGGAGGATGCCAAAAAGGGCGTCGCCAATGGCAAGGCGATCCCATGTGGGGAGGGTGGGAGCGTCTAGGGCATCAAAAAGCACGCCGGTATAACGCAACACGGCCGGCATGGTGGGGGTGGTAAAAAGACCCTGGTTGGACTCGGCTTCACCGCGCAGCTTTTCTGAGAGTTTCAGCACCTTCATTGCCTCATCTACCGAAAGAGACTGCAGCTCAGCTGCAATTTCGCGCCGGGTTTCGTTTAGTCCCGGAAAGGAAAGCTGCGCGAAATCAAGCGCGTGTCCTGTGCCGCCGTGGTCCTTAGTTTCTGAAGGAGGGAGGATAATGAGCATATATACACAGTAGCGGGGTATATTTTTGACCATGATTACCCGCCTTTCTGAACTATTTCTCCGTACCCTTCGTGAGGACCCGGCTGATGCTGAGGTCCCCAGCCACAAGCTGCTCGTGCGCGCCGGCTATGTCCGCCGCGTTGCGCCGGGCGTTTATACCTGGCTGCCGTTGGGCCTGCGCACGCTGCGCAAGATTGAAGACGTAGTCCGTCAGGAAATGGATGCTATTGGCGGTCAGGAAATGCTTTTTCCTGCTTTGTTGCCGCGCGAGCCTTATGAAAAGACCAACCGTTGGGTTGAATACGGCGATAATCTCTTCCGCCTGAAGGACCGCAAGAACGCAGACATGCTACTCGGCCCTACCCACGAGGAGATGTTTGCCAGCGCCGTAAAGGACATGTACTCCTCTTATAAGGATTTTCCGGTTACGCTGTATCAGATTCAGGCCAAGTATCGCGATGAGGAACGCCCCCGCGCCGGTGTGCTGCGGGGCCGCGAGTTCACCATGAAGGACTCATACTCCTTCGACATGACCGATGAAGGATTGGATGAGTCCTATGGCCGCCACCGGAAGGCGTATCAAAATATTTTCAACCGTCTAGAGATTGATTACGCCATTTGTAAGGCCACCTCTGGCGCGATGGGTGGTTCTGCCTCGGAGGAGTTCCTCGCCGTCTCTGAAGTCGGTGAAGATACCTTCGTGCGCTCTACTGAAGGCGATTATGCTGCCAACGTGGAAGCCGTAGTTACCCCAGCACCAGCGGAGAAGGACATCGAGGGCCAGCCAGAGGCGCAGGAATACGACACCCCGAATGCAGAGAGCATTGATTCACTCGTTTCCTGGGCAAAGCAAGCAGGCATTACTATCGACGGCCGCGAGGCAACGGCCGCAGATACCCTCAAATGCATGATGGTAAAGCTCTTCCACCCAGCTGCTGAGAGCGAAAAGCGCGAGTCCGAGTTGGCCGCCGTGCTCATCCCGGGCGATCGTGAACTGGATGAAAAGCGCCTCGAGGCTGCACTCGAGCCGGTGGAATTTGAATTGGCCGGGGACAAGGACTTTGCTGACAATGACTTCCTAGTCAAGGGCTATGTTGGACCGCGCGTATTGAACGCCAATGACATTAAAGTCTTGGCCGATCCGCGCGTGGTCAAGGGCACAGCGTGGATTACCGGCGCTGACGCAAGCGAGCGCCACGTGGTTGGTTGCGTGGCTGGCCGCGATTTCACCGTGGATGAGTTCATTGAGGCCGCAGAGGTCAAGGAAGGCGATCTTGCCCCGGATAACCAGGGCACGTTGACCTTGGAGCGCGGCATCGAGCTGGGCCACATCTTCCAGCTGGGCCGCAAATACACCGAGGCCTTCGACGTCCAGATTTTGGATGAAAACGGCAAGCGTGCGGTTCCCACCATGGGGTCTTATGGCATCGGCATCACTCGTATGCTGGCTGTGCTAGCCGAGCAGCGCCATGATGACAAGGGCCTTAACTGGCCGGTAGCTGTCGCGCCGTACCAGGTCCATGTGGCAGTGGCTAATAAGGACGCCGCAGCCATGGAGGCCGGCGACACATTGGTGGAAGAGCTGTCCACCAAGGGGATCGAGGTGCTTTTTGATGACCGCCCGAAGGTCTCCCCAGGCGTGAAGTTCAAGGATGCAGAACTGCTAGGCATACCATTTGTGGCAGTCCTGGGCCGTGCCTTCAAGGAAGGCAAGATAGAGCTGCGCATCCGCGGCGGAGAGACCCTAGAGGTCCCGGCGGAGGAAATCGTGGACAAGATTCTTGAGCTGGTTCGCGGTTAGAAAAGCGCGCAATGATTCGCGTCGGGGTACCGTGGAAGGCATGAATTTCCAAAAGAATGGACTTTCCACGGTGCTTTCCGCCATGGGCGTATTGCACTTTGTGAAGGCGCAAACTTTCGAATCCATCGTTCCGCCGCAGCTGCCCGGCCCCGCACGGTTTTATAACTTTGCTTCTGGTCTCTGGGAGATAGTCACTGGCGCGTTGCTGCGGCGCCGCGCTACCCGTGGGTTCGGCGGTGCTTCTGCGCTTGCGCTCTTTGCCGCTGTATGGCCAGCCAATATGTACCACGCCTGGATTGAGCGCAAGGCAGGATGGCCGAAAAAGTTCTACCACATCATCCGTCAGCCGCTGCAGGTGCTGCTTATGATGTATGCCTGGAATATCGCCAAGCATGAGGCTTAAAGGAATTGACATTGCTGCGCGCTAGCTAGGTAGACGCAGCAGAAAAGCCGGCCCCGTCCTCAACCCCGCGGAAACGCCGCAGGGTGGGGAGGGGCCGGCTTTCTCTTTCGTGTCGGAGCCTATGTTTTAGCCGGCAACTGGGCCGCCGCAGTTAGGCCATGCGCCAGCGCCCTGGGCGGCCAAAACGTTTTCGGCCACGGCAATCTGCTGCTCTCGCGTTGCCTGGTCAGCGGTTGCAGCGTACTGGGTGCCGCCATTGGCAGCCCAGGTTTGCGCGTTGAACTGCAGGCCACCCTGGTAACCGTTTCCGGTATTGATATGCCAGTCACCGCCGGACTCGCAGGCAGCAACCTGATCCCAAGCGCTAGCCGGTGCGGCAGTAGCGGCAGGGGCGGCAAGGCCAGCAAGGCCCAGTGCGGCGGCGGATACAGTCAAAATGGTCTTCTTAGAACGCATTGAGAGGAAACTCCTTCTCTTTGTGTCTTTTAGGCTCGCGGTATCTCCTGCAAGCTCATGGTGCACCAACCTACGCACGCTTGTAGAGCAGAAGCAATGCATAGCGTCGTAGAGCTCGCTACATTTTCACTGTCCGGCGTTCAGGGGATTGACAGACAGGCGTCGCGTTCTAGCGTATGCCGTGGGATTCGGCCGCGATGCCGATAAGCCAGGTGATCCAGTCTTGATCTGGTGATTCTTCTTGCGCCGCCTGCGCAGCGGCGGCGGACCATTTCCGGCCGTCCTGGTCGGCGAGGCCGCCTAAAAAGTTCAGCGCAGATGCGGAATCATGGGGAAGTTCTTGGTCGCCGGAAGAATAAGCCGGCTCGGGTTGCGGCACGGTGCCATACCGGCCTAAGGCCTCCTGCAGGGCATCGATGCGGCGGTGGTGGACCTCTAGGCGGTGGTCCACGTTGCCCTCGTGCTCTGCGCCGACGTAGGCCCGGGCGAAATCCAGCGCATAAACCTGCTCATACTCCCAGGCAAGGAGATCGGCAGCACTTTTTTGCTCTGGTTGGGAAAGTTCTGGGATAGCGGGAGCATCGCCTGGCAGCCAAGCATTGAGCGCGATGGCTTGCTCGGTCACCAGGGTGCGCGATTCAACGGTGACTTCATCGGCTGCCGCTGTCGTAGCAGAGGCGGCATTTTCCATAACCTCGGAAGAATCCGCGGCGCGGTTAGCTTTAGTGGGGCGCTCTACCTCACACGAGCGTGGGGGATTGCCGGCATCGTCGGTACCGCAGAGGCGCGTAATTTCGGCATAGAGGGCATCGGCCTGGGAACTGCGGATCTCCGCGGCGTGATCGTCGACGCCGTTTAAAGCAAGGGCGTCGGTTGCGGCGGCGTCGGCAAGCGCGAGCAGCCTATTTTCCGGCCGGGGGCCGAAATAGTCGACGACGGAATCAACTGCCTGACACCCGGTTAAGGCGGGCAGGGTGGCGGTTGTGGCTACGAGAATCAAAGCTATACGTCGGCGGTTCACGCAAAAGACTGTACCCGGTAGCACGTAGGCTAGTGGGCATGGCTTTCCCAGATGCACAACAATTGACCGAACTCTTGCAGCCAAAGCTAGCTGAGCGGGGATTGGATGTAGAAGACATTAAGACCACCAAGGCGGGGAAGAAATCCCAGGTGGTTATCCGTATTGATGGTGATAAGCGCCCTAGCTCGGACGTGCTGGAGGAAGTATCTAATGAGATTTCTGCTTTCTTTGACGCCAAGGAAGAAGCAGGCGAGCTCAATTTTGGTGCCGGCTACACCCTGGAGGTTTCCACCCCCGGAGTGGATTTGCCGTTGACCGCCCCACGCCACTGGCGCCGCAATCGGGGGCGCAAGGTTTCCTTCGACCTTGGCGATGGCAAGTCTCAGACAGCTCGCATTGGCGCGCTTAACGACGCCGCCGATGCCGTAATCCTCATCACGGCAAATAAAGAGGACGTGCAGACGCGCGCAGAGCGATTGGAAAACATTGCCCGGGCAGTGGTAGAAATTGAATTTGCGCAGCCGTCCGAACAGGAAATAGAGGCAGTGCACAAGACGTTTGAAGAAGCCGAGAATTAACCGGCAACCGAGAGGAATGACAAGTGAATATTGATCTGCAGGCACTTCGCACCATCGAATCCGAACGCAACGTCCCGGTAAAGGACTTGCTGGAAGCGATTGCGGGTGCCTTGTTGTATTCCTACCTGGATTACCGCGAGTCTAATGCTGGCGGCAAGGTAGAAGGTGCCAAGTCCCGCGTCGATATCGATACCACCACTGGTGCCGTCAGCGTCATCGTCTCGGAGCGCGACCCGGAAACTGGGGAAGTAACCACCGAATACGATGACACCCCAGAGAACTTTGGCCGCGTAGGCGCACAGGCCGTGCGCGAGGCCATCTTGCGCAAGCTGCGCGAGGCGGAGGCAGAGCGCACCTATGATTCCTACTCGGGGCTTACCGGCCGCGTGGTCAGTGGCATCGTCCAGCGCGATGCCCGCGCTAATGCCCGCGGCATCGTCGTGGTCCAGTTGGGCTCTGAGCTGGAATCCCAGGACGGCATTCTACTGCCTGCCGAGCAGATTCCCGGTGAAAAGCTGGAGCACGGTGACCGCATTAAGGCCTACGTTGTCGGCGTGAATCGCAATGGTGCTCAGGTGCAGATCAACCTCTCGCGTACCCACCCTGAATTGGTGCGTGGCCTTTTCGAGTTGGAAGTTCCAGAGGTTGCCGATGAAACCGTAGAAATGATTGCCATCGCCCGCGAGGCGGGGCACCGCTCCAAGGTGGCGGTTGTGGGCCACGCGAAGGGCCTGAACGCGAAGGGCGCTTGCATCGGGCCACGCGGCCAGCGCGTCAACAACATCATGCGTCAGCTCGGCGGTGAGAAGATTGACATCATTGACTTCAGTGAGGACCCCACGGTCTATGTGGGCAATGCGCTAGCCCCCTCAAAGGTGGTTAAGGTCACCGTCGTGGACAACGAGGCACAGGTCGCCCGTGTGGTAGTGCCGGATTACCAGCTCTCCCTGGCCATTGGTAAAGAGGGGCAAAATGCCCGACTAGCTGCTCGTTTGACCGGTTGGAAGATTGATATCCACTCGGACGCTGACGCTAATTAAGGATCTGCGCGGTTGTAGCGTAGTCTAGTAAACGGCCCAGTTGCAGAATGGGGCATAGTGGCGACGCGAAAAGTAAGGAGTTGAATGTCTGAGAGGCTAAGACTCCGGACCTGCATCGCTACTCGCCGCCGCCTGCCAGATACGGACTTGCTACGAGTGGTTATCGACCGAGATGATCCGCATGGCCGCCTGGTAGCAGATCCCCACCGCCGGCTTCCCGGTCGTGGGGCGTGGATTAGCCCCACCCTTTCTGCACTCGAGCTGGCGGAGCGCAAACGTGCTTTCAAGCGCGCGCTTCGCACGTCCGCACCCGTGGACACAGGTCAGGTACGTCAATACTTGGAAGCGCAGAGCGGACAAGTAGCTAAGGCGGAAGACACCGCGTTAGATTCGTACAAACCAGAGTTACAAAGGAAGACCGAACACTGATGAGCGCACAACGATGAAGCATCAGCGATGAACGTCCAACAAACCTAACTAGGGGTCAGGCCAGTTTCCGTGGCCTTGGCTCCTAGTCGATACCAAGAGGAGACAAGTGCCCGGAAAGCTACGTGTTCACGAGCTAGCAAAGCAGCTCGGAGTAACCAGCAAGGAACTGCTCGCCACCCTGAAAGAACAGGGTGAGTTTGTAAAGACTGCTTCTTCCACCATCGAACCGCCGGTGGTTAAGAAGATGCGAGCTCATTATGAAGCACAGTCCGGTGGCGATGAGTCCGCCGAGAAGAAGCAAGACAAAAAGCCTGCCAAGGGCGCTGCTAAGAGCACTGCCAAGGCAAGTGCTCCTAAGCCAGGGGCGCAGTCCGCTGCGGCCAAGCCCGGGGCAAAGGCTGCCGCACCGAAGCCGGGCGCACAGGCTCCGAAGCCGGGGGCCAAGCCTGCCGCACCAAAGCCAGGTCAGGGCGCTCCTAAGCCCGGCGCACAGCCGGCTGCACCGAAGCCCGGGGCAAAGGCTGCCGCACCGAAGCCGGGCGCACAGGCTCCGAAGCCGGGGGCCAAGCCTGCCGCACCAAA
>NZ_JASPJA010000003.1:153267-254555 GCF_030232125.1 Corynebacterium sp. MSK071
GCCCGGCCAGGGCGCGCCTAAGCCCGGCCAGGCTGGTGGCAAGAAGACGGGCGAGCGCCCGACCCCAGGCAATTCCATGCCTCGCCCGATGCCGAAGCCAGGCGGTACCCGCCGCGTAGCCAATAACCCGTTCTCCACGGGCGGCGGCGATAGCCGGCCGGGCCCACGTCCAGGCGGCTCTAAGGGCCCGCGTGGCGGCAATAAGCCAGATAACCGCGGCAAGCGCGGCGGTCAAAACGAGGGCGGAAATAGCCGCCAGGGTGGCGGCGGTCGTCGTCCATCCCCAGCGATGATGCCTTCCCATCCGAACCCTGCATCGATGCCGTCTAAGGCACCGAGCGGTGGTGGACGCGGTGGCCGTGGCCGTGGTGGTCACGGAGGTCCAGGCGGCGGTCGGCCAGGTGGCGGCCGTCCAGGCGGTTTCCGTGGCGGCGGACGCGGCGGACGTCGCGGTGGCACCGCAGGTGCATTCGGCCGTCCAGGTGGCGCTCCACGCAAGGGCAAGAAGTCTAAGCGTCAGAAGCGCCATGAGTACGAAGAGCAGCAGAAGCATGTCGTAGGCGGCGTGCGCTTGCCAGATGGCAAGGGCAAGACCGTCCGCCTGCGTCGTGGCGCTTCCCTTTCGGACTTCGCTGAGAAGATCGGTGCGGATCCAGCAGCACTGGTGCAGGCGCTGTTTAACCTTGGCGAAATGGTGACGGCGACCGCTTCGGTATCGGAAGATACGCTGCAGCTGCTCGGCTCTGAGATTAACTACAACGTCGAGGTCGTCTCCCCTGAGGATGAGGACCGCGAGCTCCTCGAGTCCTTCGACCTGCAGTTCGGTGAGGACGAAGGCGGCGAGGAAGCGCTGGAGAATCGTCCTCCAGTCGTCTCCGTCATGGGTCACGTTGACCACGGTAAGACCCGCCTGCTGGACGCCATCCGCAAGACCAACGAGGGCGCCCGCGAGGAAGGCGGCATCACCCAGGGTATTGGTGCATACCAGACCACGGTAGACGTGGACGGCGAACGCACCATTACCTTCCTGGATACCCCGGGTCACGAGGCCTTTACCGCCATGCGTGCTCGTGGTGCTAAGTCCACCGACTTGGCTATCCTCGTGGTTGCTGCCGATGACGGCGTCATGCCACAGACCGTGGAGGCCATCAACCACGCCAAGGCTGCGGATATTCCGGTAGTCGTGGCAGTCAACAAGGTGGATAAGCCGGAAGCGCAGCCGGACAAGATCCGTGGCCAGCTCACCGAATACGGCTTGGTTCCGGAAGAATACGGCGGCGACACCATGTTCGTGGATATCTCTGCGAAGCAGGGCAAGAACATTGACCAGTTGCTTGAGTCGGTCATCTTGACCGCGGATGCCGCCTTGGAGCTGACCGCTAACCCAGACATGGACGCACAGGGCGTGGCCATTGAGGCGCACCTGGATCGCGGCCGTGGTCCGGTGGCAACGGTCATCGTTCAGCGCGGTACCTTGCACGTTGGTGACTCCATCGTCGTCGGTGATGCGCACGGTCGTGTCCGCCGCATGCTCGATGAGTTTGGCGAAGATGTCGAAGAGGCCGGTCCATCCCGCCCGGTTCAGGTCCAAGGCCTGTCCGGTGTGCCTGGCGCTGGCGATAACCTGCTCGTGGTGGAAGACGACCGCGTTGCCCGCCAGATTGCCAACCAGCGTGACGCCCGCAAGCGCTCTGCCCTGCAGGCCAAGCAGCGCAAGCGCGTCTCCTTGGAGGATCTGGACAAGGTATTGCAGGAGACTTCGACCCTCAACCTCATCCTCAAGGGCGACAATGCCGGTTCCGTCGAGGCACTGGAAGACGCCTTGCTGGATATCAAGACCGAGGACGAAGTCGAGCTCAACATCATCGACCGTGGTGTGGGCGCTGTGACCGAGACCAACGTCTCCCTGGCTGCGGCTTCCGACGCCGTTATCATTGCCTTCAACACTCGTGCGGAAGGCAAGGCGACGGAGATGGCCACCCAAGAGGGCGTGGATATTCGTTACTACACGATCATCTACAAGGCCATCGAAGAGGTCGAGGCTGCGCTTAAGGGCATGCTCAAGCCGATTTACGAGGAACGCGACACCGGTGCGGCCGAGATCCGTGCCCTGTTTAAGTCCTCCGCAGTGGGTACCATCGCCGGCTGCATGGTCACCGAGGGCAAGGTTGTCCGCAACGGCAAGGTTCGCTTGCTGCGCGATAACAACGTCATCACTGCCGACGCCAAGATTGAGTCCCTGCGTCACGAGAAGGACGACGCAACCGAGATCAAGGCCGGCTATGAGTGCGGTATGGTGCTCTCTTACCCGGATATCCAGGTAGGCGACATCATCCAGGCCTACGAAGAGGTCGAGGTTCCGCGCGACTAAATGACGCCGCCGCAAGGCCCACTTCTACACTCACCGTCTCTCCACTGAATGTGCTTCCAGCACACAGGTGGGGAGGATTGGGGAGAGTGGAAGTGGGCCTTTTGCTTTAGCAGCTTGTTTATAGCGATGATTTTGCATGGCCCACTTCGTACCTGTGCAAGCGGTACGGGTTTTCATTGTCCGGTATTGCGCACTAAACTGGTGGTTTCTATACCGGTTGGCGGTAATTTTAAAGATGGATTCTTTTTGAGCTGGGAGGTTCACATGGTTGATCACGCACGCGCAGCGCGTATGGCCAAGCGCATTCAGGAAATCGTGGCAAGCGCCATCGAACGCCAGATTAAGGATCGCCGCCTTGAGCTGGTGACCATCACGGATACTCGAGTCACAGGCGACCTGCACGATGCCACCGTTTTTTATACCGTGCGCGGAAAAGACATTGACTCCGAGCCGGATTTCCAGCAAGCAGAAGAAGCTCTCAAGCGCGCTAAGGGGCAGCTGCGCAAGATTGTAGGAGATCAACTCTCCGTGCGCTTTACCCCGACGCTGACCTTCGAGGTCGATACCGTCCCAGAAGCTTCAGCTCATATGGAAGAACTATTAGCTCGTGCCCGTGCCCGCGACGAGGAGTTGGCGAAGCTGAAGGAAAACGCCCAGCCCGCAGGGGACGCAAACCCATATAAGACCTCCGATGAAGACGAGGCTTAAGTGACTAAAAAGCAATACCAGCCGGCCGTTGCTGCCCTGCAGGATGCCCACAGCATCTGCATTGTCACGCATCTGCGGCCGGACGCCGATGCTATCGGTTCTGCTGCGGCGTTGCTGCTCGCGTTGCGGCAACAGGGCAAAGACGTGTGCGCCGTCGTGGGCCAAGATCGGGAAATCTCCCGGAACTTATACACCATTCCCGGTGCCGAGGACGTCATCGTCAGCCGCGAACTGCCCGAAGGCTACGACCTTTATGTCACCGTTGATTGTGGTTCCTTGGACCGGACGGGATTTTTTGCAGACCACATTGAGCAGCTAGCCCAGCAGGGCCGGGTTCTGTGCATTGACCACCATTCTTCTAATCCAGGATTCGGTGCCATCAATGTGGTGGATACCGAATGTGAATCCACCACCGTGCTCTTGCTGAGCATCCTGGATTCTCTAGAAATTCAAGTTGACCGCCATATCGCGCACTGCCTTTATGCTGGTTTGATGACTGATACCGGCAGCTTCCGCTGGGGTAGGCCGGCAATGCATGATATTGCCACCCGCCTTATGCATTACGATCTCGATACCAAGCAGATCGCCGCTGACCTCTTGGATTCCATCACACCGGACGATCTACAGATGATTGGTAGGGTACTGGCTGGTCTGCGTATTGAGGAAGCAGGGGAGCACACCCTAGGCATCCTTGTCGCGCGAAGGGATGATATCCACGGCCACTCAGATTCGGCCGTGGAGTCACTGGTGGAATTCGTCCGTGCGCTAGAAGGAACCACCATAGGCGTGGTGTTTAAAGAGCAGGCTCCGGAGGTATGGGCGGTATCCTTGCGTTCCTCTCGGATTGATTGCTCCTCCGTTGCGCTTAACTTTGGCGGCGGCGGGCATGTTCCAGCCGCAGGGTATACCGCTCACGGAGCTCCAGAAGAAATCATTAAGGAATTGGTGGCCGCTATTCAATGAGTACAGGGCAGACGGATGGATTGAACACCCAGGATCGCTCCACCGCCGGCACAGTAACCGCACGCGAGGTCTTTGGCCTCGCGTTTCCTGCGCTTGGCGTGCTAGCGGCGATGCCGCTCTATCTTCTGTTGGATACTGCGGTGGTCGGCCGCCTTGGCGCGCAAGAGCTAGCTTCTCTGGCCGCAGCGACCACGATTCACTCCGTGGTGACTACGCAGTTGACATTTTTGTCCTACGGCACGACCGCTCGCTCTGCTCGCCTCTTTGGCTCCGGAAAACGCGAGGCTGCGGTTGCTGAGGGCGTACAAGCTACCTATGTGGCCTTGGGAGTAGGCGGGCTTCTCGCGGTTATCATGTGGATTTTCGGCGGCGTATTTGCTCGTGCTTTAACTGGTGATCCCGCCACGGCTGCCGGAACGGCGTTGTGGCTGCGCATCGCGGCACTTGCCATTCCCGTTACATTGGTGGAAATGGCTGGCAACGGGTGGATGCGCGGAGTCCAAGATACAAAGAAACCGCTGTATTTCACCTTGGCTGGCATGATTCCCGGCGCGATTGCAGTGCCCATCTTTGTCCATTTCTGGGGGCTGGCCGGCTCCGCTATAGCCACGGTACTGGGCATGAGCATTATTGCTGCGCTATTTGTCCGCGAATTACACAAGGAACATACCGGCTCTTGGCACATTCAATGGCATGTAATACGGGAGCAGTTGATTTTGGGCCGCGATCTTATTCTGCGCTCGGCTAGCTTCCAGGTGGCCTTCCTCACCGCCACGGCCGTGGTCTCCCGGGTGGGTACCGCTTCTCTGGCCGGTCACCAGATCATGATGCAGTTGTGGAACTTTATGTCCCTCATCTTGGATTCTTTGGCCATTGCCGCACAATCTTTGACGGGAGCGGCCCTAGGCGCTGGCTCTGCTAAGCATGCACGCGGTGTAGGCAGCAAGGTCGTGTTGTACTCTACGATTTTTTCGGGACTGCTGGCCGCTGTTTTCGCTGCCGGCGCGGGAATTATTCCACGCATCTTTACCTCCGCTCCGGAGGTACTCGATGCCATTGGCCAGCCGTGGTGGATCTTGGTAGCCATGGTCATTGGCGGTGGCGTAGTCTTCGCGCTCGATGGCGTACTGCTTGGCGCCGGCGATGCAGCCTTCTTGCGCACACTGACTATTTCTTCGGTTCTGGAGGGATTTTTGCCAGGCGTCATCTTGGCGCATTTTATGGGCACAGGGTTGACTGGCGTGTGGTGCGGCCTTGCTGCATTCATTGCTTTCCGTATGGTGGGCGTGGTCTACCGGTTCCGATCCATGAAATGGGCCGTAGTACAAGAGAACTAGCTGCGCTAAAGTGGGCGTATTGATATTCGCGGGTGATGCACGTCTCCGTGCAGTGCGCAGTTGTTTGGAAGGCAGGTAGAACCTATGCCAACAGTGTGGGCGGTTTCTGACCTGCATGGTGCGGTAAGCGCCAATAGTGAGCGCATTGCTCAGCTCACGCCGCCAGATCCCGCGGATTGGCTCATCGTGGCTGGAGATGTAGCAGAGCGCACCGATCTCATCATTCGTATTCTGCGCCAGCTCAAAGACCGCTATGCCAGAGTCATCTGGGTGCCTGGCAATCATGAACTTTTCTCGCGCTCACAAGAGCAATATCAAGGCCGAGACAAATACACGCACCTAGTAGATAGGTGTAGGGAAATCGGAGTTATCACTCCCGAAGACCCGTATCCGGTATTCCACGGGACTACTATCGTGCCGCTTTTTACGTTGTATGACTATAGCTTCCGTCCACATGGTCTTAGCGTGGACCAAGCTATTGCAGCGGCACGTGCAAAGCAACTGATGATGACGGATGAGTTCGCCATTGCCCCCTTTGTAGACATTCGGGCGTGGTGCTGGGATAGATTGGCCTATTCCATTAAACGTCTTTCCCGCGTGAATGGTCCTACGGTGCTGGTCAACCATTGGCCGTTGGTGCAAGAGCCGACGATGCTGTTGCGCTTTCCCGAGATTGCCTTATGGTGCGGAACGCGGCATACACGGTCGTGGCCGCGCCGCTATAGCGCCGAATCCGTAATCTATGGACACTTGCACATGCCCTCCCGCATCAATGTGGACGGCGTGGACCACATAGAGACATCGTTGGGGTATCCCCGAGAGTGGCAGGGCCGCGAGACCGCCCAGGCGTGGCCCTATCCGGTACTGCGTTCCTTTGCGGAGGAGGGGACACCATGATGTATCCAGAGCTATTTCCTGACAGTGCGCGATATTGCTATGTGCGCACGGATTCGAGTTACGCGGATTTGGCGAACTTTGAAGACCTTGCGGCTGAAGAAAAGTCTCTCGTTTCTCAGGCAGTTGATGCGCGCAAGGCCGAGTTCGGCGATGCTAGGTGGTGCGCGCACCGAGCCTTGCAGGAATTGGGTGCTAACCCGGCGACGCCGATTTTGCGCGGCGAGCGGGGCATGCCGCTATGGCCAGAAGGCTTTATCGGATCGATGACGCATACTGAGGGAATGCGGGCCGCGGTGGTTGCTCCAACCTCCGCCCTAAAATCTGTGGGCTTGGACGCAGAACCCGCCGAGCCGCTGCCGGATCATGTTCTTGCCATGATTGCCCGAGCCGGGGAGATGCCGCAGCTCTTGCGGCTAAGTAAGGCGGGGATTAACTGCGCAGACCGATTGCTCTTTTGCGCCAAGGAAGCCACGTATAAATCGTGGTTTCCCATGACCTTCCGCTGGCTCGACTTTGATCAAGCTGAAATTGATCTGCGCGAGGATGGCACGCTCATTTCCTATATTTTGGCCCGGCCCACTCCGGTGCCGTTTATCACTGGGCGCTGGGTGATTCGAGATGGCTACGTCATCGTGTCCACATCGGTTCCGGCCCTAGACTTTAGCCATTAAAGGGTAGAAGGCCGTGCGACAAACACGGTGGCTAGGCGCTTGCCCTTTTCCTTGATGAGCGCGACCGCCTGACCATTGGGAGCCACGGCAGCATGCACGCCTTTAAGCCCGCGGGGTTCGAGCCATTTGCCCATAGCTAGAGCCGCCGCCTCATCCTCGGTGACGGATAGAACCGGGAAGCAGCGAGCCAAGGCTTCGTCCAAGCTCAAGGAAAGGCGCGGGGAATCGGCAAGGTCGTCGAGCGAGAGGGCGTCGGCAAGCGTAAAAGGGCCCACCTTTGTGCGGCGCAAAGCAGTAAGGTGCCCGCCTACCTGAAGCGCCTCGCCCAAATCACGGGCCAGGGAGCGGATATAGGTGCCAGAGGAGCAATCTACCGTGACATCTAAGTCGATATAGTCGCCCTCGCGGCGCTGTGCGAGAACGTCGAATGTATCCACCGTTACCGGACGCGCGGGAATGTCTACCTCGTGGCCCTCGCGTACGAGCTCATGGGCGCGGCGGCCATTAATCTTAATGGCTGATACGGCCGCGGGCTTTTGCATGATATCGCCAGTGAGCTTGGTAATTTCAGCGTCAATTGCAGGGCGGTCAACGCCTGCAGCGCCAGCGCCCCAGGAGTATTCCCCCTCGGCGTCATCGGTGGTGGTGGCGGCGCCGAGCCGGATAGTGGCGTCGTAGGACTTAGTGGAGGCAACCATGTGGGCCAAGAACTTGGTGCCCCGCTCCAGGCCAAGGACAAGCACGCCGGTGGCCATGGGATCCAAGGTGCCGGCATGGCCCACCTTTTTGGTGTGAAAATACCTGCGTAGGCGGCCGACAACATCGTGGGAGGTCATACCGGCGGGTTTGTCTACGATGACGAGTCCGGAGTTTGCGAGCGCATCAGTCATAGCCTCTAAGTCTATGCTCTACGATGGTCTGCGTGGATATTTGGTATGGAATCGATGACATCCCTGCGGAATTAGGCCCAACGTCAGTAACAATCGGCGTTTTTGACGGCCTACACCGCGGCCATCAGCAGCTTATCTCCGCCTGTGTGGAGCACGCTCGCGCCAATGGCGAGCGCCCTGTCATGGTGACCTTTGACCCGCACCCGGTGTCGGTATTCTTGCCGGAGCGTGCCCCACTGGCAGTACTCAGCTTTGAGCGCCGGCTGGAATTGGCCGAAGAGCTAGGCATTGATGCCGTGCTTGTCATCGACTTCACCAAAGACCTAGCCGGCGTGGAGCCGCGGCCCTACGTGGAAGAACTGTTGGTGGGAAAGCTCAATGCGCAGCACATAGTGGTGGGGGAGAACTTCACCTTTGGCGCTGGCGCCACCGGAACCGCCCGGGCCATGCAAGATTTTGGTGCCGAGTTTGGCTTTAGCGTAGATATCGTCCCGTTGCTGGATGATGCCGGCGTGCGGATTTGTTCTACCCATATTCGCGAGTGTCTTGCGAACGGGGACATTGAATCCGCTAATTGGGCGCTCGGCCGCCATTTCACCGTGACTGGGCCCGTGGTACGCGGCGCGGGTCGGGGAGGAAAGGAACTGGGATTTCCTACGGCCAATCAGTACTTCCCGGATACGGTGGCCATCCCGGCCGATGGTGTTTATGCAGGGTGGTTTATTGTTCACTCTGACGCTTCCATAGACGGCGACATGCGCCCTGGCGTGGCCTACGCGGCTGCTATTTCCGTGGGCACCAACCCCACTTTTGGTGACGAGGAGCGCTCCATCGAGTCCTTCGTGCTCGACCGCGATGCGGATCTGTATGGATATGAGGCCACGGTGCATTTCGTCGGTCACCTTCGCGATATGGTGAAATTTAATTCCGTGGATGAGCTGCTAGAGGCCATGGCCAATGACGTAGCCAAGGCGCGCCAGGTGCTTGCCGCCGATGCTAAGGCACAAGGCTGGACTGCCAAAGACTATTTCCTACGGGAGAAATAAATGAAGGCCATTCTCGATCTCGATACCGGCATTGATGATGCCTTGGCGCTGGCGTATGCCATAGCCCATCCAGACTTGGAGCTAATCGGTGTGACCTGTACGTACGGCAACGTGACTGTGCCCTTGGCCGTGCGCAATACACTTGCCCTCCTGGAGCTGCTGGGTAAAGGCGATATTCCGGTTTTTGCCGGCCCCAGCCCGGATGGCTTTCGGCCGAGCGAGATTTCTTCTTTTATCCATGGCCGCAACGGCGTAGGCGAGGTCCTCCTGCCGCCGGCAACCGGGCAGGTCCAGTCTCAACCCGCGGCAGAATTCCTCATCCAAGCCGTCCATGAGCATGGCGCTGATTTGGTCATTATTCCTACCGGTCCTTCCACCACGATTGCGGCCGCAATGCGCCAAGACCCCAGTTTTGCCGCGAACGCGCACCTGGTGATGATGGGCGGGGCGCTCACAGTACCTGGAAATGTCACCCCGTGGTCTGAGGCTAATATTTCCCAGGATCCGGAGGCTACCGATTACCTATTCCGCCATGCCGGCGATATCACCATGGTGGGCCTGGATGTCACTTTGCGCACGTTGTTGACTGCGGAGGAATCCGCTCGTTGGCGCGCTTCGGGTACCCGTGCCGGCCGCATCTTCGCGGATATGGTCGATTATTATATTGGTGCCTATGCCACTACGTCGCCGTATTTGGGCGGTTGCGGCCTGCACGATCCACTGGCCGTGGCGGTGGCGGCAGATGCCTCGCTTGTCGACGTCCTTTCGATAAACCTCAAGACCGATACCACCGGCCCTACCCGCGGTCGGACAATCGCAGACGAAACCCGGCTTTCGACACCGGCAACCGCGAAAGTAGCTGTGGGTGTAGATAGCGAGCGCTTTGTGCGGGAGTTTGTAGAACTACTGGAAACCCTCTTTAGCGAGCTCTAGCAAGCCAGACTTAAGGGGCAGGTGGTTTTGATTTTCTGTGTCCGAACGCTGTAAGGTGTTTCTTTGGCTTAGCGACTGCGGTTCACAGCAGTTGCGGCACGTACAAGTCCCGCGCACCGCGCAGGCTTATGCGTCACGATAATGTGGACTGAAATAAAGGAGAAATACTCATGGCTTTGACCACTGAGAAGAAGGCTGAAATCCTCAAGGAGTACGGCCTGCACGAAACCGATACCGGTTCCCCCGAGGCACAGGTTGCCCTGCTGACCTCCCGCATCAATACCTTGACCGAGCACCTGAAGTTCCACAAGCACGATCACCACTCCCGTCGTGGTCTGTTGCTGATGGTTGGTCGCCGTCGTGGCCTGCTGAAGTACCTGGCTGAGAACAATGTCGATCGCTACCGTGATCTGATCTCTCGCTTGGGCCTGCGTCGTTAATTTCGGCTCAGCTTTGGCCCTCTCGCCCCGCCCTTAGGCGGGGCTTTTTGTGGTTTTTCTGTTAGAATTTGACAGCGTTGTCGTAGACAAAATTGACCAGGCGGCACCGACGATCGCCTAAACCACTCAAGGAGACATTTTTTAATGAGCGTTCAGAACTCCGTCGAGTTCAACATTGACGAGGACTTTGGCATTACCGAAGCCATTGCCACGCTAGACAATGGTGACTTTGGTACCCGCACGTTGCGCTTTGAAACCGGCCAGCTAGCCCGCCAGGCAGACGGCTCCGTGACCACCTACTTGGACGATGACACCATGTTGTTGGCCACCACCACCGCTTCTAACCAGCCGCGCGAGGGATTCGACTTCTTCCCCTTGACCGTTGACGTAGAAGAACGAATGTACGCCGCTGGCAAGATTCCGGGCTCCTTCTTCCGCCGAGAGGGACGCCCTTCCTCTGAGGCTATCCTGGCCTGCCGCCTCATCGACCGCCCGCTGCGCCCGACCTTTGTCAAGGGCCTGCGCAATGAGGTCCAGGTTGTCGTCACCGTCATGTCCCAGGATCCGGAAGAGTACTACGACGTCGTTGCCATCAACGGCGCTTCCGCCGCTACCCAGCTGTCTGGCTTGCCCGTCTCTGGTGCTGTAGGCGGCGTCCGCATGGCTCTTATCGCCGACGATAAGCACCCGGAAGGCCAGTGGGTGGCTTTCCCGAACCACGAGCAGCACGAGCGCGCGCTCTTTGAGATGGTTGTTGCCGGCCGCATGGTAAAGAAGGGCCGCAAGGACGACGTGGCCATCATGATGGTCGAGGCCGGTGCCGGCACCAGCGTTGCAGAGCGCATTGCTGAAGGCGCCCCTGCGCCGCAGGAAGCAACCGTCGCTGCAGGCCTGGAAGCAGCCAAGCCATTCATTAAGACCCTGTGTGAGGCCCAGAACGGTCTGGCGGAGCGTACCGCCAAGGAAACTCAGGAATTCCCCCTCTTCCCAGCCTATAGTGATGACGTCTTCGAAGCTGTGGAAAGCGCTGCTACCAAGAAGCTAGAGAAGCTGCTGACTATTCCGGGCAAGCAGGAACGCGACGATGCTACCAATGAATACATGGAGCAGGTCGAAGAAAAGCTCTTGGACCAGTTCGAAGATTTGGATGAGGACAACGCCTCGAAGCAGATCCGTGGCGCGTATAACGCCCTGATGAAGCAGATCGTGCGCCAGAAGATCCTCTCTGAGGGCTTCCGCATTGATGGCCGCGGCGTTACCGATATCCGTGACCTTTCCGTTGAGGTGGATTTGGTGCCACGCGCTCACGGTTCGTCCTTGTTTGAGCGCGGAGAAACTCAGATTTTGGGCGTTACCACGCTAGACATGCTCAAGATGGAGCAGCAGATCGATTCCCTGACCCCAGTGGAATCCAAGCGTTATATGCACCACTACAATTTCCCGCCATACTCCACAGGTGAAACCGGCCGTGTAGGTTCCCCGAAGCGCCGCGAGATTGGTCACGGTGCACTAGCCGAGCGCGCCCTGCTTCCGGTCATCCCCTCCCGCGAGGACTTCCCATACGCCATCCGTCAGGTCTCTGAGGCCTTGGGCTCCAACGGCTCTACCTCCATGGGTTCCGTATGCGCCTCTACCTTGTCCCTCTACAACGCCGGTGTTCCGCTGAAGGCACCCGTAGCCGGCATCGCAATGGGCTTGGTTTCCGGTGAGGTCAACGGTAAGGAGAAGTTCGTCGCCCTGACCGATATCCTCGGTGCCGAGGACGCCTTTGGCGATATGGACTTCAAGGTCGCAGGTACTTCCGAGTACATCACCGCCCTGCAGCTAGACACCAAACTGGATGGTATCCCGTCTAAGGTCTTGGCTCAGGCATTGGAGCAAGCTCGTGATGCCCGCTCTACCATCCTGGAAACCATGGCTGAGGTCATCGATACGCCGGATGAGATGTCTGGCCTCGCCCCGAAGATCACCTCTGTGAAGATCCCGGTCAATAAGATTGGTGAGCTCATTGGGCCAAAGGGCAAGACCATCAACCAGATCACCGAGGAGACCGGCGCAGATGTCTCCATCGAAGATGACGGAACCGTCTATGTTTCCGCTGCTACCGGTGAAGCTGCAGATGCTGCCATCGAAAAGGTCAATTCCATTGCTAACCCGCAGCTGCCGAAGGTAGGAGAGCGCTTCCTAGGCACCGTGGTAAAGACCGTTCCGTTCGGCGCATTCGTTTCCCTGACCCCGGGTCGCGACGGCCTGATTCACATTTCCAACCTGGGTGGCGATGAGCGCATCGAAAAGGTAGAAGATGTCATCAACGTTGGCGATAAGGTTCAGGTAGAAATCGCTGACATCGATAACCGCGGCAAGATTTCCCTGGTTCCGGTTGAGGATTAATCCTCAAGCCTAAAAGGCCCTGAGCTCCAGTTCACCCACTGGAAGTCAGGGCCTTTCTTGATGTTTGCGTACCCCGAGCGGTGATGTCAGAACTTTAATTCTGGAAATCAATCACCACGCGCGATGGTTCTTGCAGAAAAGTCACCGAGTAGGGAGTCTTTTTCTTAAGGCCGATAATGAGCTGGGTTTGTGCCTCAAATGTGGTGGTGTAGTTGATTTCGCTCACCACCCCGGCACCCAGAGTAGTGCCTGGGGACATGTATTTTTCCTTGAGCCCAGGGGTTGAAGGCCATGGCGTTCCCTCAATGCCTAGGTTTAGAAAGGTAGTGCCCTGAACCTCAACTGGCTTGCCGGATGCCTGTTGGGCGGGGGCATCGGTATAGGAGGTAAACCACCCCGGTTCACCTTCGCCCTCCAAGTCGATAACAACGCGCGTAAACCCATCATGAGCTCCCACTCGCACACCCGTGGGGATGAGGTTTCCAAGTCCTTCCGGCATATGTTGTTGGTCCTCGAGCGAGGCTGTGCCCATGCCCGCAAACGCAACTGGGGACGCGACTTGTGGGATTGATTGCTGGCCAGCATCCGCCGCTGAGGTGCTTTGCGGGGCGGAAGTAGTAGGTGCGGCGGTGTTGGTCTCGGCTTCAGCCGTGTCGACAGTTGACTGAACCTCGCTAAGCGCCGGTGAGCTTTGCTGCGTGGAATCCTCTGCGGAACAAGCGGCAAGCGCTAATGCGCAACCTGCGCTGGTGGCTAGGGCGAGAGTGCGAGAGAAAATTGAACGAGACAAGTTCATCACTTCCTTGGTGCTTACCGTGCTATAGCCTCATCCTACTGAGGCTGATGGGGCAGGGGTTAGAAAGTGATGCAATTGTTAAACGTCCTAAGAGGCACGTTGCGGAAGCGGGAAGTAGGCCTACTTCTTTAACTGCACGAGCTGAATAAGGTTTCCCACGGTGTCATCAAAAGCGGCAATGATGGAGGGGCCAACATCGGTGGGCTCCATGGTAAAGTGCACGCCCTTGTCGCTGAGCTCCTTGTATTCGCTTTCTATGTCCGTGGAGAGAAATTGGGTGACCGGAATTCCATCGGCCTTTAGCGCCGCGGCATAGTCTTTTGCTGCGGGGTGGCCTTTCGGCTCGAGAAGTAGCTCGGTGTCTCCCTCGCCATCGGCATTGGTGACGGTAAGCCAGCGGAAATCGCCGTGGGTAACGTCATCCTTAACGCGGAATCCTAGCGTGTTGACATAGAAATCGTGAGCGCGTGCAACGTCATCTACGGGAACGGAAGCGATATATCTGCATGCAGGCCATCCTAGTGATGAAGCTCGGGCACCGTTTAGGAGAACACGTTCTTTGCAGCAGGCGAGGAATTGCGCAGCTATCATGCGCGTTAGGATGGGGAGAAAAGTATTAACGATGTGGCTGAAATAAGGAGAACACACCATGGCTATCAAGGTTGGCGTACTAGGTGCTCACGGGCGCGTGGGTCAAGCAATCGTCGAAGGTGTAAACGCAGAAGATGATCTAGAGCTGGTGGCAGAAATCGACCGCGGTGATGATTTGCAGCAGCTTGTCGACGCCCACGCGGAGGTCATCGTGGACTTTACTCAGCCGGACTCCGTCATGGGAAATCTGGAATTCTGCATTGCCCAAGGCATTCACTGTGTGGTGGGGACCACTGGCTTTGATAAGGAACGCTTGGCGCAGGTAGAGGAGTGGACTAAGCAAGACGGTGCTGGCAATGTCCTGATTGCGCCGAATTTTGCCATCTCCGCTGTGCTCACCATGGTGTTGGCAAAGCAGGCCGCTAAGTTCTTTGAAACTGCAGAGGTCATTGAATTCCACCACCCGACAAAGCTGGATGCGCCGTCCGGTACCGCCATCCATACCGCTGAAGGGATTGCAGCCGCTCGCAAGGAGGCAGGCCTAGGCGAGATGCCGGATGCCACGGAAAAGCAACTGGACGGTGCACGCGGAGCCAATGTCGACGGCATCCCGGTACACGCGGTACGCACTCGCGGCATGGTCGCACACGAAGAGGTTATTTTCGGTGCCCAAGGTCAGTCTCTGACTATTCGCCAAGATTCTTATGACCGTGCGTCCTTTACCCCGGGCGTACTGGTGGGCGTGCGCCAGATTGCGCAACACCCAGGTTTGGTCGTCGGCCTAGATAAGTACTTGGGGCTTTAAGCTATGGCTAAAGCAAGTGAGCTAGACATTCAGCTCATTGCCGCAACGCAATTTCACGCCCCGCGCACTGTGGACTGGACCGCGGATGATTCGGCCTCAGATGGGGAAGCTCTAGTCGAGTTTGCTGGAAGAGCGTGCTACGAGTCTTTTGACAAACCAAATCCCCGCACGGCAACGAATGAAGCCTATCTGCACCACATCATGGAGGTAGGTCATACCGCATTGCTTGAGCATGCCACAGCAACGATGTACATCACGGGGCTGTCGCGTTCGGCGAGCCATGAGCTTGTACGCCACCGGCACTTTTCCTTCTCGCAGCTTTCCCAGCGCTTTGTCCACCCAGATGAAACTGAAGTGGTTTTGCCTAAATTGGTGGCCGAAGACGAGCAGCTTAGCCGGTTGGTCATGCAGGCTGTAGATGAAACTCGCTTTGTCTATGACGAGCTGCTTAGCGCGCTCGAAGAGAAACTGGATGAGCCTAATGCACTCCTGCGTAAAAAGCAGGCTCGCCAGGCGGCCCGTGCCGTGCTTCCCAACGCAACAGAAACCCGCATCGTTGTCACCGGCAATTATCGCGCGTGGCGGCATTTTATCGGTGCACGTGCCGCGGAACAGGCCGATGAAGAGCTGCGCCACGTCGCGGTAGAGTGCTTGAAGTTGCTGCAGAGCAAGGCGCCGGTGCTCTTTAATGACTTCAATATCACCACGTTGGCTGATGGCACCCAGATGGCGGCAAGCCCCTACGCCTAACACGCGCGAGACCCCGATGCGGCTAATTGTTAGCCAAAAGGGTAATCTTGACGCCTATGAGCACAGGTATGACAGCAAAGACTGGCGTCGACACCTTTGGACGCATCGGCGTCGCCATGGTTACCCCGTTTGACCGTGACGGTGCGCTGGACGTTGCAGCAGGTCGTCGCCTAGCGGCTCATCTCGTAGACAATGGCGTTGATTCGCTCATCCTAGGTGGAACCACGGGCGAATCACCGACCACGTCGGTTGAAGAGAAGCTGGAGCTGCTCAAAGCCGTAAAGGAAGAAGTCGGAGACCGCGCAAAGCTATGCGCCGGTGCCGGAACGAATGACACCGCAGCTTCCATCAAGTTGGCCAAGGCCACCGCGGATGCGGGGGCAGATAGCCTATTGGTGGTGACTCCGTACTACTCGAAGCCCTCCCAAAAGGGGGTTTATGAGCACTTCGCCGCAGTCGCGCAAGCCACGGATCTACCAATCTGTGTCTATGACATTCCTGGCCGCTCGGGCATCCCAGTGGCGCCGGATACCCTCCGCCGCCTTGCGGATTTGCCGAATATCCAAGCCGTGAAGGACGCCAAGGGCGACCTTCCTGCGGCCGCAGAACTGATCCAAGAAACCGGTCTGGCCTGGTATTCCGGTGATGATCCGATTAACCTGCCGTGGCTTTCCCTCGGCGCTTCTGGTTTCATCTCCGTCATCGGCCATGTTGTGCCGCGTGCCTTGGCAGAACTTTATGAAGCTTTCGACGCGAGCGATATGGCCCGCGCCCGAGAAATCAATACCACAACGCTCCTTCCGCTTACCCGGGCACAAGCACGGTTGGGCGGAGCGACGTTTGCAAAGGAAGCCCTGCGCCTGCAGGGCATCGAAGTTGGCGATACCCGTCTTCCTATTACCGCTGCGAGCGAGGAGGAACGCGAGGTACTTCGCCGTGATCTGGAACAATCTGGAGCCCTTTAAGAATGAATGAACCCCGTAACCGTTCCCGCAAGGTGACCCGCAAGGCGGGCCCACCGGCGGAAAACGAAACCGCCTCCAACGAGGCGGCTTCGCCAGTTTTCCAAGCCCCAGCTACTGATGCTGGCAATTCCGCACAGGATAAGCCGGCTAAGGGCGATAAGGACAACTCTGGCAAAAAGAATTCTTCCGATAACCACCATGATGGCGGCGGTAACAACCGCCGCTCCCGTTCCCGTGGTAGCCGCGGCCGTGGCCGTGGTGGTAACGGCAACGCCAATAACCATGGTGGAAATAATAACCATGGCGGCAACAACAAAAATGGCAACGGTAAGGGCCGCGGCCGCAATAACCGTGGTCGCCGCAACGTGCCCAAGTCGATGCAGGGTGCGGATCTAACCAAGCGTTTGCCAGAGCCACCAAAGCAGCCGAAGGATGCACTCCGCATTTATGCTTTGGGCGGAATCTCGGAGATCGGTCGCAATATGACCGTCTTCGAGTACGGTGATGACCTCCTCATCATTGACTGCGGTGTGCTCTTCCCGTCTTCCGGTGAGCCGGGCGTGGATCTTATCCTGCCTGACTTTGGCCCCATCGAGAAGAAGATCCACAAGGTCAAGGCCCTCGTCGTTACTCACGCGCACGAGGATCACATCGGAGCTATTCCGTGGCTGCTGAAGCTGCGCCCGGATATCCCTATTGTTGCTTCCCGCTTTACCATCGCGCTCATTGCCGCGAAGTGTAAGGAACATCGTCAGAAGCCGAAGTTCGTCGAGGTTAATGAAAAATCCGACGTGACTTATGGACCATTCCGGGTTCGCTTCTGGGCAGTTAACCACTCCGTACCGGACGCCTTGGGCATCATGTTGGGAACCCCAGCGGGCAATATCATCCATACCGGTGATATCAAGCTGGATCAGACCCCACTGGATAATCGTCCAACCGATCTGCCAGCCCTGTCTCGTTACGGTGATGAGGGCGTTGACCTCATGTTGTGTGATTCCACCAATGCCACCGTGCCTGGTGTATCTGCATCTGAGGGTGATATCCCCGCCAATTTTAAGCGTCTCGTTGCCGGCGCGAAGCAGCGCGTTATCTTGGCTTCCTTCGCATCCAACGTCTACCGCGTGCAGGCTGCTATCGACGCTGCCGTGGCAAATGGCCGCAAGGTGGCTTTCAACGGCCGTTCGATGATGCGCAACATGGAAATCGCGGAAAAGATGGGCTTTTTGAAGGTCCCTCGCGGCACCATTATCCCCATTGATGAGGCTGCCAAGATGGCTCCGCACAAGACCATGCTCATCACCACCGGTACGCAGGGTGAGCCAATGGCCGCTCTATCGCGCATGGCTCGTCGCGAGCACCGCCAAATTACCGTACGTGATGGCGATACCATCATCTTCTCCTCCTCGCTTATCCCGGGCAATGAGGAAGCGGTCTACGGCGTGATTAATATGCTGTCTCAGATTGGCGCTAATGTCATTACTAACCAAGACGTCAAGGTGCACGCCTCGGGCCACGGTTATGCCGGTGAGCTGCTGTTCCTGTACAACGCAGCGCGCCCGCGCAACGCTATGCCGGTGCACGGCGAGTGGCGCCACCTACGTGCCAATAAGGAACTGGCCATTTCCACCGGTGTGGACCGCGATCGTACGGTGCTGGCGCAAAACGGCGTCGTCGTGGATCTGCGCAAGGGCCGCGCCGAGGTTGTAGGCCAGATGCAGGTGGGCAACCTCTACGTCGATGGTGTGTCCATGGGCGATGTGGATGCCGATACCTTGGCCGACCGCACCAACCTGGGAACTGGTGGCGTGGTATCTATCACGTGCGTGATCGATAACCGCACCTCGCGCCTATTGGAGCACCCAACGGTATCTACCACAGGCTTTTCCGATGATGACCGCGGCATCGTGCCGGAGGTCGCAGAAATGGTGGAAAACACCATGAATGATCTCGCCGCAGAGGGCGAGAACGATACCTACCGCATGGTGCAGAAACTGCGCAGCAAGGTATCTAAACTTATGGATTCGAAGTACAAGCGCGAGCCGGTCATTCTGCCGACCATCGTGCCGACCAACTCCGGCCCATTGGTTACCGATGATGAAGACGTAGATGCTTCTCGTGAGTCCCTGTAAATAGCAGGGTTCTTCGTATAAAGGCAGACGCAGCCCCAGCATGCCAGCTAGCTCGGTATGCTGGGGCTTATGTCGTTTTCTTCTGCTGAGCGCGCCAAAATGGTCGCGCTATTTCATAAGCTTGGTCCTGATGCCCCTACTTTGTGCGAGGGTTGGACTACCCGTGACCTAGCCGTACATCTGTGGGTGCGGGAAAATCGCCCCGATGCAGCCGCTGGACTTTTTGTCAAGGCATTGTCCGGCCACCTTGAAAAGGAATCGCGGAAGGTTGCTGAACGCGACTTTGATGAGCTCGTTGATGACTGGGGGAGGGGACCGGCTACCTATAACCCCGTTCGTTTCGTGGATGCACAGCAAAACTTTGTAGAGCATTTTGTTCACCACGAGGACATTCGCCGGGCTAATGGCATGGGTCCGCGAGATTTCTCGGCACGAATCAAACAGCAGATGCATAGCTACCTGAAGCTCTTAGCTAAGGTGGCCCTGCGAAACTCGACTCGCCCGGTCATTATGCAGCCCGAAGGATTACCGCGCATTGTCGCCGCGGATAAGCACGGCGTGGCGGATAAGGGAGATGCCGTAGTCCGAGTATCGGGGGAGGTAGGCGAACTGATTCTGTGGTCCTTTGGACGTGACGCTGCCGAAGTCACGCTCGAGGGAGATGCCAAAGCCGCCGTGCGGTCAAGGCTCTAACCTTGAATTAGCGCTATTATCGCAATCGTCATACGTCGTTGGAGGTGTGACTTTAGATTATGACCCTAGGCCTCGGGGGAAACGCGTGTGGCTAATGTGATTTATGGGGTGGCCCGGTTAAGGTAGAGGCATGTCTGTCAAAAATGCCTCTTCGCGCGGGACGCGCCGAAAGACGAATCGTTCACGGCCATCTGGCCGCAGCCGGTCCGGTGCTGGCATGCCGGAAACCTTGGCTATGACGTCCTCGCATCGGCGTGCTGCAGCGACCTCACAGGAGCGCACCGGTAGTGCGTTCCGGGCCGTCGGCAAGGGCTTGGGCGCAGTGTTTGGTGCCACGGCGCGCGGCATGGGAAACATGGCGCGAGGTGTAAGCCATGGAATGGCCGGGCTGAAGCCGAGCGAAGATGTATATGACACTGAGGAGTACGAGACGACAAGGGAGCCGGAAGAAATTTCTGCACGCGGGGAGAATAAAAAGAAAAGCAAGGTTACTCGTGCCAATGATGTAGCAGCGGAAGAACACCCTTCGACCATGGAATTGGGTGAGTCTGAGTCGCGCGGCATTCAGGTGAAAAATCCCGATGCGGTGGCGCTCGTACTCATAGGTATTTCCATCGTGCTCGCGGCTACGGTCTGGTTCGGCGTCGCTGGCCAAGTAGGTGCCTGGGTGGGCAATATCGTGCGCTATGTCATTGGTGCGGGCGCATGGGTGCTGCCAGTGGCCTTAGTGGCTTTGGCCATTGCCTTGATGATGGATATCTCCGGCCCGGCGGGGCATTTTAAGCCGCGCATTGTGGGCGGAATTAGCGTCATTGTATTGGCCATGCTCAGCTTGATCCATATCTTTGCTGGCACCCCTGAACTTGGTTTTACCCCGGAAAGTGCCGGTGGCGCGGGCGGAGTAATCGGCTATGCCATTGGTGGCCTGTTGGAGACTGCCTTTACCTCCTTCGTTGCAGTGCCGTTGCTTTTCCTCGTCATTATCTACGGCGCCCTATTGGTCACCGGAATCACCATCCGCGAGGCCTATGAGCTGGTGGCCGATGCCATCGCTGCAGCTTTCTCTCGCTTTGGCGGTGCGGATGAAGATTATTACGAAGACGAAGGCGATGACCTCTATGGACACGTCACCGGCGATATCGATGATATTGCGGAAGGGCGTGAGCGCAGCACCCGCCCAGCTCGACCTGCTGCCAAGCGCCGAACCTCTGAACGCGGTGGAAGCCTGCGCGCTTTCCGAGGCCGCACTGAAGGCTCCGCTCCGCGTGGTTCCTCTTATCCCACAGAGTCCCCCGCTGCGGCGGAGGAGGACGAAGCAACCCGTACCTTTAGCGCGCCAACGCGTGGCGGCTTTCAGTCCGTGTCCACTCCGGCGGAGAAGCCAGTTTCGCGCGATATTGAGGATACCGATGAGATTCCAGTCGTAGAAGATCCTGCTGCGTCTTCGCCGGCACAGCCAGACTCCGAAGATTCGGAGCCGACCCGCGTTCTGGGCACCGCTCGCCAGCGCTCCGCATTTGACTCTGCTCGCTCTGCTTCAGCAGCGGGTACCGCCGCCGGTTCCGCTGTGGGATCGGCTGCGGGGGCAGCCGCTGGCGCTGCGGGAGCTGCAGGGGCGGCACGTGGCGCAGCTAAGGCTGCAAGTGCCGGTGCTGCCGGAGCCGCTGGAGCCGCGGTAGCAGGTGCTGCCGCAGGTGCCGCTGGGTCCGCTGCACAAGGAGGCGCGGATGCAGCATCGTCCGCGCACGAGAAGGCTCGCCAGCTCTTCCGTGAACGTTCTGGACGCGATGCAACGACCGGCGCGCAGGTGGATAGCTCTGAACCGACGGCCGAACCAGGAGCGGGAACGGGTAGTGCCGGTGCGCCCGCGCCAGCTGAGGCGCCCGCTGCCGCGCCCGCCGCACAGTTTGGCAACGAGAATTACGCGGTTCCTTCTACGGATTTGTTGACTCCGGGAACCCCAGCCAAGGAGCGCACGGAGATTAATGACCGCATTATCGAGGCCATTACTGATGTCTTTGAAGAGTTCAAGGTGGATGCGCAAGTCACCGGTTTCAGCCGTGGTCCAACAGTGACCCGTTATGAAATCGAGCTGGGGCCAGGCGTCAAGGTATCCAAGATTACGAATTTGCAGTCCAATCTCGCCTACGCCGTAGCCACGGACAACCTGCGCTTGCTGACGCCTATCCCCGGCAAGTCAGCTGTTGGCATTGAGGTTCCCAACCCAGACCGCGAGATGGTACACCTGCGTGAGGTGCTTGATGCGCCCAGCATGACCAGCTCTCCTGACCCGATGCTTATTGGATTGGGCAAGGATATCGAAGGCGAGTACACCTCGTTCTCGGTACAAAAGATGCCACACTTGCTGGTCGCCGGTGCTACCGGTTCCGGTAAGTCCGCTTTCGTCAACTCCATGTTGGTCTCGCTGCTAACCCGGGCCACCCCTGAGCAGGTTCGCCTCATCCTGGTGGACCCGAAGATGGTGGAACTTACCCCGTACGAGGGCATTCCGCACCTGATCACGCCCATCATTACCCAGCCGAAGAAGGCCGCAGCAGCCCTGCAATGGCTGGTGGAGGAGATGGAGCAGCGCTACATGGATATGAAGGCTGCTCGCGTGCGCAAGATTGAGGACTATAACCGCAAGGTGGTCTCCGGCGAATACCAGGCACCGGCAGGTTCCGAACGCGAGGTTCGCCAGTACCCGTACATCGTCTGCGTCGTCGATGAGCTGGCAGACCTGATGATGACCGCACCGAAGGAGATTGAAGACTCCATTGTCCGCATCACTCAGAAGGCGCGTGCCGCTGGTATTCACCTAGTACTGGCAACCCAGCGCCCGTCCGTGGATGTGGTCACCGGTCTGATTAAGACCAACGTTCCATCGCGTTTGGCCTTCGCAACGTCCTCGCTGACGGACTCGCGCGTCATCTTGGACCAAGGTGGTGCTGAAAAGCTTATTGGCATGGGCGATGGCCTCTTTATCCCGCAGGGCAAGCGTCCAGTGCGTATGCAGGGCGCATTCGTCTCGGATGATGAAGTCATGGCGGTTGTCGATGCCGCCAAGTCGCAGGCCGCGCCGAACTACACCGAGGGCGTGACTGAAGAGAAGCAATCCGAGGCCAAGCAGGAAATCGATGAGGAAATTGGCAAGGACATGGACGACCTCCTCGAGGCCGTCGAGCTGGTGGTCACCGCCCAGTTGGGCTCGACCTCGATGCTGCAGCGCAAGCTGCGCATCGGTTTTGCCAAGGCCGGTCGTCTCATGGACCTGATGGAATCTCGTGGCGTCGTCGGACCGTCCGAGGGCTCCAAGGCTCGCGAGGTCCTAGTGAAGCCGGAAGAGCTCGATACCATCATCTGGATGATCAAGGGCGCCGACCCTGCCGAAGCTCCGAAGGAGATTCAGGAGGAGATGCAACAGCAGGAGCAGGATGATGCCGCCGCTACTTCCGATGCCGACTCTTCTCCAAGCTCCGATTCTTCCCCGCAGGGCGACGCCGAGGACACACGTACCGTCCAGGCAACGTATAACCCTTCGACAGGTGCCTTCTAACATCGTGTAGAGTTGGACGGGTCTTGGAGGGGAGTACCCCATCCTTCGGCACCGATCGTCAGCACGGAAGCGTTATGCTCCCGGTCGTGCCGGCCGGGCTGCAGCTATCTAGCCGGGCGGGGGAGACCTCCGGTCACTTTGTTGTATCTTCGACCGGAGGGATGTACCAATGCATGTGCCATTGTGGATCTGGGCGATTTCCATCGTCGTCATTCTTGGATTCTTTGTTTTTGATTTCTACTCCCACGTGCGCACCCCGCACGAGCCGACGCTGAAGGAATCCGGGTTCTGGACCCTATTCTATGTCGGTATCGCTTTACTTTTTGGTGCCGGTGTGTGGGCCGTATGGGACCACGAGCACGGCATCCAATACCTCACGGGTTACGTGACAGAGAAGGCGCTATCCGTAGATAACCTCTTTGTTTTCGCGCTTATCATGGGCGCCTTCAAGATCCCGCGTAAGTACCAGCAAAAGGTATTGCTCATCGGTATCGTTATTGCCTTGGCATGCCGCCTGGTGTTTATCCTTTTGGGTGCTGCGGTCATCGCGGCATGGTCCGATATCTTCTACCTATTCGCGATATTTCTCATCTACACAGCGATCAAGCTCATCGTCGACGAGATTCGGGACGCCCCCGAAACCGATCCCAATGACATGGGCATCATCAAGCTGATCCGCAAGGTAGTCCACGTCACCCCGCGCTACCACGGCGATAAGCTTACGCACCGCGTGGAAGATTCTTCGGGCAAGCGTAAATTCGCGTTCACCCCGCTTTTTATTGCGTTGGTGTCCATCGGCCTTATCGACGTGATGTTTGCCTTCGACTCCATTCCGGCCATTTACGGTATTACCTCGGAAGCGTTCTTGGTCTTTACCACGAATGCTTTCTCCCTCATGGGATTGCGCCAGATGTATTTCCTGCTGGATGGCCTACTGGACCGCTTGGTGTACCTGCCCTATGGTTTGGGCATCATTTTGGGCTTCATCGGTGTAAAGCTCATGTTCCATGCGCTGCATGAGAATAACTTGCCGTTTGTCAACGGCGGCGAGAACGTGGAGTCGATCCCAGAATTTTCCACCATCACCTCACTTATCGTGATCGTGGGCGTCCTGGTTATTACGGTTATCGCCTCGATTATTAAAAACAAACGCGATGAGAACCAAGGCGGAGTACCGGTATCGCACAATCACTTCGACTGGGACGAGGAGGGCAATAAGATCGTCCGGAACAAGAAGGGCGAATTCTTGGGCAAGGCCGAAGACCTGCCCAAGGAAGAGCTACCACACTAGAAGCGGGCGTTTACGGGATTCCATTCGCGGAAGCTGCGGCCGGTGATGCAGCCGGCTTGGTAGAAGGGGTCTTTGTCCATGAGGGCGATGGCGTCGGCGACCACGGCGTCGTCGGCCAGCCCCACAATGATGAGTGCGCCGCCCTTGGAGTCCGTCAAGGGGCCGGTGGCAATGATGGTGCCCTCCTCAAAAAGTTGCGCGGTAAACTCGCGGTGCGCGGGGCGAGCCTTAGCAATCTCAGGATTATTGGGGTTGTAGTCGTAGCTAACAGCAAAATACTTCATGCTTCGCATTTTAAAATGCAGGGGCATCCAAGCGCAGGTGCTTGGTGCTAACAGGTAGTATGTATAACGTGAATCAACCCGGAACACAGTCAGCGCAATCCTCGGATGTGAATCCGCAGGTGTCCAATTGGAACCTGCCAAATATTCTCACCAGCCTGCGCATTCTTTTCATTCCGGTTTTCGCATGGCTGGTCATTGCCGGCCATGAATGGTGGGCTTTTGGCCTATTCACGGCCTTAATGCTCACAGATAAGCTCGACGGGGACATCGCACGTGCCCGTGGCCTTATCACCAATTTTGGCAAGATTGCTGATCCCATCGCGGACAAAGCGCTTATGACTACCGCACTGGTATGCCTCAACATCATCGGGGTGCTGCCAGTGTGGATTACCGTGGTCATTCTCATCCGTGAGTTCGGTATCACCATCTGGCGTATGGTGTTGTTGCGCCGCGGCAAGGTGGTACCTGCTTCGAAGGGCGGCAAACTGAAGACTGTATTGCAATCCTTGGCAGTCGGGCTGTATCTGTGGCCGTTGCCGGAGTGGATGAACGTTCCTACCTTCCTAGTGATGCTGTTGGCTGCAGTGGTGACCGTAGTTACCGGCGTCCAGTACCTCATTGACGGCAAGAAGCAGAATAGCTAGGTAGTTCATGAGCACCATGGCAACCCGCCTCGTGTCCGAGCTCACCGAGCGCGGCGAGACTTTGTCCTTTTGTGAGTCACTTACTGCTGGGTTGGCCAGCGCCACGGTCGCTTCTGTCCCTGGAGCTTCGGCTGTATTGCGCGGAGGGCTTATAACATATGCCACCGAGGTGAAATCCCACTTTTTGCACCAACCGGTAGCCGATATCGAAGCTGCCGGAGTGGTTTCTGGGGAGACCGCCCTTGCAATGGCCCGCGCAGCGGTGGCAGAAACCGCTGCGGACTGGGGAATAGGCCTTACCGGAGTGGCAGGACCAGACCTACAAGAAGGCAAGCCGGCGGGCACCGTATATATCGGCATCTATTCTCCTGGTAGAGTCGCTTTCTCCCAGCTGCTATCCGGTTTGGGCAAGGAGCGCAACGAAATTAGAGAGGCCACGGTCGCAGCCGCCTTTCGTCTACTGTGCGCAACTGTGGAAGAAAATCCGGCACTGCGGGAACAATAGCGAGACAAGGAGCGTTGACCATAGTGATGAACACTTCTACTGCAGTCCTCGAACACTCGGTAAACGGCGCTACTGCACCAGCGGCGCCCGCCACTGCTCGTACTCCTGAGCCGCTTTTGCGTGAGGCTCTTGGGTTGACGCTGCGCGCCTTCCGCGCGGACAAGGGAGTGACCCTGCGCGAATTGGCCGGGGTGGCCCGCGTGTCGCCGGGTTACCTTTCAGAGCTCGAACGCGGTCGCAAGGAGGTCTCCTCTGAGCTCCTTGCGTCTGTGTGCCACGCGCTAGATTGCTCGGTCTCTGACGTATTGATTGAAGCAGCCGGTTACATGGCCCTGCCCTCTATGGATGAGGAGCTAGCCCATACGGCACCTGCCGCATCAGAGCTCTAGCACACAGCGGTCTATGTCAACAGCCGGCCTATTCTCTCGCGAGGAGGGTCGGCTGTGGTGGTTAAGGGGGGCGTCGGCAAGCGCCCGCGACCGCGGGGAGTGCAAGCGGTGGAAACAGCGCTTCGCTAGTATAAACAGCAGAACATTACGCACATTTTTAACCTAGAAAGGTTGAAGCACACCATGGCGAACCCATTTGTTAAGGGCTGGAAGTACCTGATGGCACTCTTCGATAATAAGATCGAGGAAAACGCCGATCCGAAGGTGCAGATCGAGCAGGCTATTGAGGATGCTCAGCGCCAGCACCAGGAGCTGTCTCAGCAGGCGGCCGCCGTGATTGGTAACCAGCGTCAGCTGGAAATGCAGCTTAACCGCCGCTTGGCAGAGGTAGAAAAGCTGCAGGGCAATGCTCGCCAGGCTCTGGAATTGGCTGATCAGGCCCGTGCTAAGGGCGATGAAAATAAGGCCGTGGAGTACGAGAACGCGGCAGAGGCCTTCGCCGCCCAGCTGGTTACGGCTGAGGAGTCCGTGGAGGATACCAAGAAGCTGCACGACCAGGCACTACAGCAGGCAGAAAAGGCCAAGAATGCGGTTCAGCGTAATAACGCCGCGCTGCGCGAAAAGGTCAATGAGCGCTCCAAGCTGCTTTCCCAGCTGGAGCAGGCAAAAATGCAGGAAAAGGTCTCTGAGTCTTTGAACTCCATGAACGAGCTAACTGCCAATGGCAATACGCCGTCTCTGGATGCTGTGCGCGATAAGATTGAGCGCCGTTACTCCAAGGCGCTAGGCCAGGCCGAGCTTGCTGAGAACTCCGTGGAAAACCGCATGGCCGAGGTTCAGCAGGCGGGCATACAGATGGCCGGTCATTCCCGCTTGGAGCAGATTCGCAGTGAAATGAACTCCTCTAAGTCCGTGGAAGCCAATAAGGCTCAGGCCATTGAGGGCAATAAAGCTTCTGGCTCTGCTGCCGACAGCGCTGCCCAGCCAGGCAGTGCCAACAACGATGCTGTACAGGCCCGTCTGCGTGAGTTGCGTGGGGAGTAAAACCCTCGACTGTCTTTTAAAAAGTTATCGCCTCCCTTGGCCATCATTTGGTGGTGCAAGGGAGGCGATAACTTACGCTGCTAGTCACCGACGCCGCGGGCCTGCAACGCTTCCCCCATCGCGCGCGCTCGCCGGATGGAGCGAATAATAACGGGGGTGCCAAACGCCAGCGGGGACATCCCGGCACCGCGCGCTTTGCGGGCATCTAGGACTTCATAGACGGTTTCAAACATCAGCGGGATGAGCCGAATAGTCAGTGACATAGCCAAGCTGATGTTTTCTACCGGTATTCCTAGTCGCTTTAGGGGCTGCAGCGACTCTTCCAGCGACTCCATGATTTCATCTACCGTGGAGGTCAGCGTGAGCAAGAAGGCAGCCATCATAGCGGCGAAGACATTGAGGAACATCACCGCCGCATAGTCGAAGTCCTTTGCCCACCATTGAAAGCCTGCCAACGGGACTAGGAAAAAGAGAGGCGGCCAGATTTGACTCCACGCAATGCCCAGTGGGATCCGAGCGCAAGCATAAAGGATGACAACGAAGATGACCCCGCCTGCTGCCCACGGAATGGACTTGAAAAAGATGCTGGTAACAAGGATAAAGACTAAGAGGAATGCGATCTTCCAACTGGGTTTGATGCGATGAACAAAACTGGTGCCATCAACATAGACGGAAAGTGGGAGATTCGTGCGTCGTTGCATGACAATTCTCCCTACAGCGGCCGCTGGGCCATGAGGTCTTGGTAAAAATCTATGACCTCCGCCGGTCGGCCATCCGCGGCGATGCGGTGGTCATCGATGCAAATGACCCGATTAAAATCGCGCAGAAATTCCAGATCGTGCGTCACCACAATTAGTTGCTGTTCCAATCGCGCGAATTCTCTTTTGACTCGATCGCGGTTACGCAGATCCAGCAGGGTAGTGGGCTCATCAGCGATGATGAGAATCGGGTCGATGACCATGACCGCTGCCAGCGCGAGGAGCTGCTTTTGTCCGCCGGAGAGCGTATGCGGTGAGCGCTCAGCAAATTCGGCGAGTCCGAAGCGCTCGAGGGCAGCATCCACGCGGGCGAGGCGCTCGTGTTTGGGCAGCTTAAAACGGCGGAGCGAAAAGGCGACGTCATCGCGCACATTGGGCATGACAATCTGGTTTTCGGCATCCGAAAAGACAAAGCCCACCTTTTCGCGCACCTTTTTGCCCTGCTTGGCGACGTCCATCTGGTCCACCGTCACCGTACCGGCACTAGGCTCGCCCAACCCATTAATGAGCCTGGTCAAGGTGGATTTTCCGCCACCATTCTGGCCGATGATGCCAATGCGTTGTTCGGTGAGGGTGAGGTTAATGTCCTCGAGCACCACGGTATCATCAAAAGCTACCGAAACCGAGGAAAATTCGATCGTGGGCACTAGGCGGCCTTTCGTCCCATCAGATCGGGGAAGGCCGAGTGAACACCGAGAGCGATGATGACGGCAACGACAAGCTTTCCGGCATCGACAGGGATGAAGGGCAATTGGGCTGCGAAGGCTGGCCCAATTTCCAAGCCAGAGCGGATCATGAGACCAAAGGCGCCGCAGATGTATTGGACGGCAAGGCCGACAATGGCAGCAATGGCAAGTATGACCGCCATGCCACCCTTGTTCTTAGGGGAGCGGTAGGCAATTGCACCTGCAACCGCTGGCGAAAGAACATAGCCGATGATGTAGCCCGCGGTTGGGCCTGCCAAGGCACGCAGCGTGGTACCGCCACCTGCTAAAACTGGGAGGGCAAGGCCCAGGAACAAAAAGAGGAGTCCCACGTAACCGCCGCGCTTGCTACCCAAAATAAGGCCGGCGAGGATCAGCGCTGCGTTTTGCAACACGATGGGCACGCCGGCCGAACCGATGGGAATGGAC
Source organism: Corynebacterium sp. MSK071 (assembly GCF_030232125.1). NCBI lineage: Bacteria > Bacillati > Actinomycetota > Actinomycetes > Mycobacteriales > Corynebacteriaceae > Corynebacterium > Corynebacterium sp. MSK071. The sequence goes on from NZ_JASPJA010000003.1 coordinate 182,251, forward strand.
ACGAAGGCAAGGACGATGACGAGAGCGGTAAACACGGCAACATAGGCAATGGTCGTTGCCAGAGAGTTCTTTTTCATGTTCAAGAGGTTAGCACTGCATGAAAACTGCAGACAATTGAGGGTTTTGAACGGTGTTCATCTGAGGCTGATTATTGTGAGGTGGGGCCATTGCGGCGGGCTCCCAATCGACACTTTCTGGACCGCTGGCGCCCGTGCTTTAGTGCTGAGTAGGATGGCGCGCATGCGATTGACTGAGTATCACCAGCTCATTGTGGACGAATTTGGCGAGTCTAAGGGAAAGTGGATTAGTCACTCCCATGTCTTGCCCGACCTCGGGGCAACGCCCGATGAGCTTATCGAACGCGGCGTCGATCCGCGTCGCGTCTGGCTGAGCCTGTGCGATGACTTTGATGTACCGAAGGAGCGCAGGTTGGGGGTCGATTACCCTACTTTATAGCGCCGTCGAATTTGGCGGACTGGCGTGTTCACTTTCAAAATTCGAACAGATGTATGTAATATGGCGGAGGTGTCGATGCAGTCGTCTACAGTGGGATGGCGTTGACGGAGGGAACCGTTTGAGTTCCACGGCAGTCTAATAATGCGTTAGTACATCGTCGTTAAAGATAAGGATGAAAGTTAATGGCAACCAAAAAGAAGTCTTCTTCTGCCACCTCTAAGGGAGATGACCGCCAAAAGGCCCTCGATGCCGCAATGGCCATGATTGAGAAGGATTACGGCAAAGGCGCTGTGATGCGCCTGGGTGATGACAACCGCCCACCGATTAAGGCCATTTCTTCCGGTAATACCGCAATCGATGTTGCTCTGGGTATTGGTGGTTTCCCGCGCGGGCGCATCGTAGAAATTTATGGCCCGGAGTCTTCTGGTAAGACCACTGTTGCGCTGCACGCCATTGCATCTGCACAAAAGGACGGCGGCATTGCCGCGTTTATTGACGCCGAGCACGCGCTCGACCCGCAGTATGCTCGCCTGCTTGGCGTGGATACCGATAACCTTTTGGTTTCCCAGCCAGATACCGGCGAACAGGCCTTGGAGATCGCCGATATGCTGGTACGCTCTGGCGCAATTGACATCATTGTCGTTGACTCCGTTGCTGCACTTACCCCGAAGGCGGAAATTGAAGGTGAAATGGGCGATAGCCACGTCGGCCTCCAGGCCCGCCTGATGTCGCAGGCGCTGCGCAAGATGACCGGTGCCCTGTACAACTCCGGTACCACCGCTATCTTCATTAACCAGCTGCGCGAAAAGATTGGCGTGATGTTCGGCTCGCCAGAGACCACCACCGGTGGTAAGGCGCTCAAGTTCTACTCTTCCGTGCGCTGCGATATCCGCCGCATCCAGACCTTAAAAGATGGCCAGGATGCCATCGGTAACCGCACCAAGCTCAAGGTAGTAAAAAACAAGGTCTCGCCACCATTTAAGATTGCCGAGTTCGACATCATGTATGGCGAAGGCATCTCTCGCGAGTCGTCCATCATCGACCTTGGCGTCGAAAACGGCTTCATCCGCAAGTCCGGGTCCTGGTTTACCTACGAAGGCGACCAGCTGGGCCAGGGTAAGGAGAAGGCGCGTAATTTCCTGAAGGATAATCCGGACCTTGCCAATGAAATCGAGCAGAAGATTTTCCAGAAGCTTGGCATCGGCGAGGCTGCGGCCGAGGGTGAAGAGGCTGCCGCGATGGATGTTCCTGGCGCCGATGACCCATTGACCGATGAGTCCGTTGATCTCGTTCCAAACGTCGATTTTGACGACGACTAGAATCGTCTAACCCGCACCCGCACACCGCGTACCATTTGAATCTGCATCATGAATCAGCCCGCCCCCGAAAAGCTCGCCCAACTCCGTCAGGCCCTCGAGGCCTATGAGAATGGAGCAGCTGGGGGCGGGCTTTTTGATCGAGAGGCAGAGGAAGCCAAGGCCAAGGTCCGCTCTCGGGCGCTGGGCCTTTTGGATCAGCGTTCTAGGTCCCGGAAAGAGCTCTATGATCGTCTGGTAAAGGCCGAGTTTGAGCCAGATGTCGTTGAGGACGTGCTAGATGATTTAGCCCACGCGGGGCTGGTGAATGACGCAGCCTTTGCACACGAGTGGGTGCGCCAACGGCATAAGCGGCGCGGCAAGTCCAGCTCGGTTCTCAACAGGGAATTGCGGGAAAAGGGCGTGAGCGAGGCCGACCGTGCTGAGGCCCTCGAGCAAATTGACCCTGCCGATGAACAAGCCATGGCGCAGGCCCTTGCGGAAAAGAAGGCTCGCTCCATTAAGACTGTCCCGCCGGATCGCAAGGAGCGCGACAAGGTCCTACGCCGCATCGTGGGTGTGCTGGCACGCCGCGGCTTCAATGAAGGAATGTCATTGCAGATCGCAATCGCAGCGCTTGACGCGCGGTGCGCGGAACTGCGCGCAGAGGACTGATACGGCCGAGGAAGGGTAGCGCCGGAATGGCCAAGTCCGGCAGTTATGAGATGCCTAACTACATGGCTAAACTATGCCGACGTGGAGCAGACAATCGCAGATACCCGTACTTATGAAGTCCGAACCTTCGGATGCCAGATGAATGTGCATGATTCCGAGCGCATCTCCGGCCTCTTGGAGGAGGCAGGCTACTCGGCCGCCGGCGAAGGTGTAGAGCCAGACCTTATCGTCTTTAATACCTGCGCCGTGCGTGAGAATGCCGATAAGCGGCTCTATGGCACCTTGGGCGCTTTGAAGAAAACCAAGGAAAACCACCCAGGCATGCAGATTGCCGTGGGTGGGTGCCTGGCGCAAAAGGACAAAGACACCGTCCTTGATAATGCCCCGTGGGTCGATGCCGTCTTTGGCACCCACAACATGGCGGCTCTTCCGACCCTGCTAGAGCGCGCTCGCCACAACGATGAAGCCCAAGTGGAGATTGTCGATTCCCTCGAGGCGTTCCCGTCCGTCTTGCCGGCCAAGCGTGAGTCTGCCTATGCCGGCTGGGTTTCTGTCTCTGTAGGCTGCAATAACACCTGCACCTTCTGCATCGTTCCTTCCCTGCGCGGTAAAGAAGAGGACCGTCGGCCCGGCGATATCTTGGCCGAGGTTAAAGCCTTGGTGGACCAGGGCGTATCCGAGGTCACCCTGCTGGGGCAAAACGTCAATGCTTATGGCGTCAATTTCGCCGATCCCGATATGCCACGCGACCGTTTCGCCTTTTCTAAGCTGCTGCGCGAGGTCGGCAAGATCGAAGGCCTTGAACGCCTGCGCTTTACCTCCCCGCACCCGGCGGAGTTTACTTCCGACGTCATCGATGCCATGGCCGAGACCCCGGCTGTGTGCCCGCAGTTGCATATGCCCCTGCAGTCTGGCTCCGACAAGGTCCTGAAGGACATGCGCCGTTCCTACCGCACCAAGAAATTCCTGCGGATTTTGGATGAAGTGCGGGACAAGATTCCGCACGCCGCAATCACGACCGATATCATCGTGGGCTTCCCAGGCGAGACCGAGGAAGACTTCCAAGACACCATGGAGCTTGTGCGCCGCGCTCGCTTTGCCTCGGCCTTTACCTTCCAGTATTCGCCGCGTCCGGGAACCCCGGCTGCGGAAATGGAGGACCAGATTCCCAAGGAAGTCGTCCAGGATCGTTTCGAACGTCTCGTTGCCCTGCAAGATAGCATTCAGGCAGAGGAAAACAAGAAGCTCATCGGCACGGATGTGGAGCTTTTGGTGCAGGCCGAAGGCGGCCGCAAAAACGATGAAACCCACCGCATGACCGGCCGTGCGCGCGATGGCCGCCTGGTGCATTTCGCCCCGGTTGATTCGGATGGCACGGATATTTCGGCGGAGATTCGCCCTGGCGATGTGGTGCATACCCAGGTCACCGGTGCGGGCTCCTTCTTCTTGCTTGCCGACGCCGCCGTTACCTCCCACACCCGTACCAAGGCCGGGGACATGTCTGCTGCCGGCGAAACGCCTACCACCGCACCCATCGGCGTCGGTCTGGGATTGCCGTCGATTGGCAAGCCCGCGGCGGCCGAATCTGGCGATTCCTGCGGTTGCTAGCAGGGGGAGTAGGCTAGGGAGCCATGACTGAGGAACATTCGACCACCGCAGCCCATAATGCAGCTAACGCCGAGCGTAGAGCAGCACAAACAATGGACCTCGGCGGTCACAAGGTCACGCTGTGCATTGCAGTGGTGGCCTATCTCCTCTACCTGATTTTGCCCTACGCCGGTCCAGCCCACGGTTGGGAGGCATTGACGTTCGGCACCACGTCAAGTGGTGTCAGGATTTCCATCATGGAAACCGTCTCTGCGTGGCTCGCGCTCATTGGGTTGGGCATTCTTACTCCGGTGACATTGTTCACCCGCCGCGCCACGCCTGGGCTGGTTGCATGGATGCTGGTGACGGTGTCCTTTTTTGCCAACCTATGGGGCTTCTGGTTCCGTGGTTCTACCGCCGACGGGGCGTCGCTGGGAATGTGGGTCGGAATGCTGGCTACTTTCCTAGCATTTCTGGCCTATAGCATGGTGGCGCTGCGCCGCAGCCCAGAGCAGAAGGCCGCCGAAGCCCGTGTGCGCGCCACCGCCGGACAGCTCGATGCGGTGGGCGAATTCCAATCCAGGATTGACGCAGTACCGCAGCACGAGCCACTGGAGGACAATCGCCGCAAGCAAGCCGCCGAACGCCACCGCGCCCAGCGCGGCGAGTAGTAGTCCTACCGCCACTAGTCTCCCAGCCGCAACTCCCACGCAGAAGAGCGGGAGAGTTCCCGGGCACCCAGGCTACGGTAAATGGCATTCATGGCCGCGTCCTTGGCGGCAACGGAACAATAGCAGCGTCGCACCCGCGGCCAATAGCCTGCCACCTCATGCAGCGCTGTGAGCTTGGCTAGCTGTGCAAGTCCGCGGCGGCGGTGCGGGCGATCGGTCACAGTCAGGGTCCACTCACATACCTCAGGATTCGCGTCCTCGTGCCGCGCCATTTCGGTCAGCGCGAGAATGCTCCCGTCCTCGGCGGTGAGTGCGATAAGAAGCGTGTGCCCGCGACGAGAGCGCAGGCGGCTGTGCGCTTCGCGCAATCGAGCACGCGTCCACACAATGGGCTCCACCGTCAGATCACCAGTTTCCGCATCTGTGGACGCTAGGCTAAGCAGGCGCATGACCTCGTCGAGGTAGCCCTCAGGGATGTCGTAATCCGGCCAGACTCGGGCGGTGATTCCCGCCGGGAGCAGTGCTGCGACAGGGCTTTCGGGGATGTCCATTACCAGCTGGTGCTCCGCATGCCTTTGCGTAAATCCCAACTCGCGGTAGATGGTGCCCATAGCGTCGTAGTCTGGGTCCGCGCCCGGCGGGTGCAATAGCCCCACGTGAGCTACGGTGCGGCCGAGTTTCTGGGCCAGCTCCAGCGCCTTTGTCCCCATCCACTCGGCTACTTTGCGCCCCTCCTCATCGAGCTGTTCGCCAGGGAGGGGCAAATCGCACAGCACGCACTCAATCTCTGCTGCCTCGCGCTCTTCTAAAAGCGGCAGGCTAATGTGGATGAACCCGAGGAAATCCAGCTCCGGGCTGGGTTCTATTGCGGGAATCTGTGGCAGTCCCAGCTCAGAAACCTCACCAAGAGTGGAGTCGCCGTCCACTACAGCAAAAAGATGGGTCTGTGATTCGCTAGAACCCTGCAGGCGCTGGACCACGCGGCCCGGCGACGTCGATGCCGCGGCATCACCGCTTGCTTCTTGGGCCGCCAAGTTGGCCCAAAAGACGAAGCTGCGAATGCAGTCCGCAGGTTCGCTGGGCCGGGCGTGGGCGGTAGGCGAGTGCGGCCGCGGTGGCCGAGCAATGTGGACGAGGTGCACTACTTATCGTTGACGGCGTTAGCGGCGGCGTCGGCAAAAGCCTGCCACTGCTCGGCCTGTGCGCGCAGATCAGCGGCCTTTTTCGCATTGCCCTTGGCCTCAGCTGCCTCGGCCTGAGAGTTAAACTCATCGACCTTAGCCTGGAACTGCGCCACGCGTGCTTGCGCCTCAGGGTCGGTGCGGCGCCACTCGGACTTTTCAGCCTCGGTGACGCGCTGCTCCAACGCCTCAATCTTGGACTCGTACTCGCGTACTTGCTTGCGGGGAACGAACCCTACCTCTTCCCACTTTTCCTGCAGCTCGCGCAGCTTGGCTTTCGCACCCTCGATGCTCTTGGACGGGTCGATCTGGCCGTCGTATTCCGCAATCAAGGCGTCCTTGGCCTTGGCATTTTCTGCAAACTCGCGGTCGCGCTCGTCATTGACGGCATTGCGGGCATTGAAGAACTTGTCCTGGGCGGCGCGGAAGCGGGCCCAAAGCTTATCGTCCACGTCGCGCGGGGCGCGGCCGGCGGCCTTCCACTCGGTCATCAAATCGCGGTAGGCGCGGGCGGTGGGGCCCCACTCGGTGGAATCCTGGATGGCCTCGGCACGCTCGACGAGTTCTTCCTTCTTCTTGCGGGCAACCGCACGGGCGCGGTCCAGCTCGGCAAAGTGGGAGCCCCGACGGCGGTTGAAGGAGTCGCGGGCGCGGGAGTAGCGCTTCCACAGGGCATCGTCGGTCTTGCGATCAATGCCCTTAATCTGCTTCCACTCTTCCAAGATGGCGCGGATGCGGTCACCGGCGGCCTTCCATTCGGTGGAGTTTTCGGCAATCTCTTCTGCTTCCGCCGCCAGCTTCTCCTTGGCAGCAATAGCTTCCTCGCGGCGACGCTCCTTATCGGCCTGCGCCTGCTCGCCGGCTTCTACCGAGTGTTCAATCACCGCGCTAAGGCGCCGATCCAAGGCAGCGATGTCTCCGATGACCGAAGCAGTAGCTAGGGTTTCGCGCAACTGCGCTGCGGTCTTTTTAATGCCGACGGCCTCATCAGGATTGGCGCGTAGGCGTGCCTCGAGCAGCTCGATTTCGGTAGATAGATCGTCATAACGCGCGCCGTAGTGCTTAAGGCCCTCCTCGGGGGTACCGGCTTTCCACTCGCCGATCTTGCGTTCGCCCTCTGGAGCAGAAACGAAGACGGAACCATCTGCGTCGACCCGGCCCCACTTGGCCGGGTCATTGTTGCGTGGGGCCTGAACGGGAACAGGCTTTGCGGTGGGGCGAGGGCCCTTTTTGGGCATGGAACCTGGGGTAGGGATGGGAGACATGACAAGCCCTCCTATGCATAGATCGCCGCGCGTCACGGCTGCCGGATAAAATCATTGGATACATTACCGCGAATATCTCGCGCGCGCCCAGATTCTATTTAATTACCTCCACTTGGGTAGATAGTATGGAGAAATAATGTTCAATCTCATGGTAATGCCAGCCTCACCAGCGCTGGCCGTGGAGCTTTCCGCTCATGACGCTGCCTCTCGTGCACTGCTCGCCGCTGCTCGCTCCCTTGCGGTGGAGGCTGCCGCGGCCGGTATCACAGCCGTGGATATCGTTGGCAGCCAAGACCAGCGCTGGTATACCGCCCATACCGGCAGTTTACAGGCCTGGGGAGCAGCCACGGACCTGGGCGGCGGCAATTTTTTGCCCGAGATAATGGCGCGCTACGTACTACACAGCGTGCCGCAGCTTAGCGTCCGCGGTAGTCGGGAGGCTATCGGCCAGCCGGATCCAGCGGCGCTGACCATCGTCGTGGCAGATGGCAGTGCAGGCCTAACCGAGCGCGCCCCTTTGGCGCTTGTTCCAGACGCCCAGGCGGCGCACGAGTGGTGCGAGGAGGTGCTGATGGGGGCGTCGGCAAGCAGGGCAGGTGAGTGGCTTTCCCAGCGCGGCGTCATAGAACCCGCACTGTGGGAGGAATTGGCGGGCTTGCGGCCAAAGAAAGCGCAGCTTTTGGCCACCGATGCCACCTTGGGCGTTGGCCGCTATGTCGCAGGATGGGAGGTCTAATGCACCCGATTGCAGTCTTTGGTCCCACCGCCTCCGGAAAATCTGCCTTAGGTCTGGCGCTTGCGCATGAACTAGACGGAGAGGTGGTCAACGTCGATTCCATGCAGTTATATCGCGGCATGGATATTGGCACCGCCAAGCTCACCCCGGCCGAGCGCGAGGGGATCCCGCACCATCAGCTCGATGTGTGGGAGGTGACCGAGACCGCTTCCGTGGCGCGCTACCAGCGCGATGCTATCGCGGACGTGGAAGGTATCATGGACCGCGGCAAAACGCCTATTCTGGTCGGTGGCTCCATGCTCTATGCCCAAGCGCTTGTCGACGACTGGCAGTTCCCACCCACCGACCCCGCCGTTCGTGCCAAGTACGAGGCACGGCGCGTGGAAATCGGTACCGATGCCCTGCATGAGGAGCTGGCGCAGGTGGATCCGGCCGCAGCCGCCATTATCGAGGATAAGGATCCGCGCCGTACCGTCCGCGCGCTCGAGGTCATTGAACTAACCGGCAAGCCCTTTAAAGCCAGCCAGCCGCCGAAGGATGCCCCGCCGCGGTGGGGAACCCGCCTCTTGGGGCTGCGCACCACCGCGGACTGGTTGAATCCGCGCATTGAACTGCGCACGCGCCAGATGTTTGCACGTGGGCTCATCGAGGAAGTGGAGAATCTCCAAGGACAAGGCTTGGTGGCTGATTCCACCGCTGGCCGCGCCATCGGCTATGCCCAGGTATTTCAAGCCCAGCGCGGCGAACTCACGTGGGATGAGGCTGTAGAGCGCACCATTACCGGGACGCGGCGGTATGTGCGCCGTCAGCGCTCCTGGTTCAACCGCGATAAGCGCATTACATGGCTGGATGCTGCAGGCGATACGGCCGCCCAGGCGTTGCGCGCGCTAGGGTAGGGAACATGAAATTTGCCAAGGGTCATGGAACTGAAAATGACTTCGTCATCGTGGAAGACCACGCGGCTGCCACGCCGCTTAGTCCCGAGCGCGTAGCGGCGCTGTGCGATCGTCGCGCCGGTATCGGAGGCGATGGTTTGCTGCGCGTCGTGCGCGCCGATGCTTTGCTCGCAGCAGGTGAAATCGCCGAACTGGCCGAGGGCATTGCGCCCTATGATTGGTTCATGGATTACCGCAACGCCGATGGCTCCGTGGCCGAAATGTGCGGCAACGGCACCCGCGTATTCGCCCACTGGCTGCGCTCGCGCGGCCTAGTGGACGAAGATAAGTTCACCATCGGCACTCGGGCGGGCGCCAAGCTCGTTACTGTCCATTCGTGTGATGCACACGCGGCCGAGGTCACGGTGGAGATGGGCCCGGCCGAAGTAATTGGCGTGTCCACCGCATCCATGGCGGGGGAAAAATATGCCGGTTTGGGCGTAGACATGGGAAATCCCCACCTGGCGGCCGTGTTGCCGGGGCTGGAGGCTAAGGAGCTCGCGGCAAAGACGCTGGAGCAACCCGTTGTCGATGCGGCTTTCTTCCCGGATGGCGTAAACGTCGAGCTGGTGACTCCACTGTGCGACGGCCACGTGCACATGCGTGTCTTCGAGCGCGGAGTAGGAGAGACTCGCTCCTGCGGCACCGGCACTGTGGCGGCAGCGACCGCCGCGCTTGCCGACGCCGCCGTTGACCACACCAGCACCCCCCACGGCACCGTGCACGTACACGTACCGGGCGGGGAAGTTATCGTCGATATTTACGAGGGCGGCTCGCGCTTGACCGGACCTTCCGCGATCGTCGCTACCGGCGAGACCTCGCTGTAGACCGCCTCGTGTCTGGCTAGTGTTTAGGCGCTGCGCCCTTCGCCTTCCTCGAAGGCTTGCTCTTCGAGTTCTTGGCGGCGCAGCGCGCGATTTTCTACTTCGTTCTTTTCATACTTCGGCCCGAGCGCGAAGGCAGCACGGCGGGCAGACAACCACGTTTCTTTCAGTTCGCGGGCGCGCTCATCGGTGACCCTGAGCAAAGATTCCAACTCGTTGGTGCTAATTTCTTCCGCATTAACGCGCAAGTTCAACCGACGCAGGAACCGCCGGACGCCGGAAAGCTCGTAATGGAAGGCTTGGATGGTGGGGTCGGAACAATCCAAATCTAAAAGCGCCGGCCGGTAGAGCGTGCGGTCCGCCATTTTTTCGGCGGCCGCGGAGGAGCGGAAGTCCTCGTATTCCGCCAGGACGTCTTCGATGTCTTCCGCCGAAAGGCGAATAGAACTGCGCAGTGCTGCCTGCTCCGAGGCATCCGGCCGGGTATGCAGCATAAGCAGTGCCGCCGCGATGAGCAGCGCTGCAATGAAAACCCCGGGGACTTTCAGGGTTGCCACAACCGCCACTGATCCCACCAGGATCAGCACGAGAACCATTACCCGCCGGTTCCTCGCATTTTCAGGGAAGGGCATCCACACAGCTATTTCACCAGGCCTTTATGTCCGTTCTAGTGGCCGCCGCAGCCGCAGCCACCGGAGCCACAACCGCAGCCAGCGCCATCGCCGCAACCGCCGCTGGGCAGCTCAATAGACGCCGTAAGCATCGCGGTACCGGCCACGATAGAGTCCTTCGCCGGCAGCTCGCCGGCTCCCACTGGCAGGCAGAGATCGAAGGGGAATAGGCCATCCATGACGAAGTGAGCGAATTTCTCCCCGGTCAGCTCGTTGGTGCGCCACTCAGATTCCATGACGCGTGCGGCAAAGGAGGCGGCAGGGGTCGGGACCTTGGCACCGGAGCCGGAGGAAATAACCTTGGCCCCCGCGGATTCGAAGAGCGCGGGGAACTCGCCCTCGGCCGCCTCATAGGCAGCGGCGGAATCGTAGGTGCGCACATCCAGCCCCATGGCGGTTAGGGAAATTTGCTGCCACTGCTGTAAGGGTTCGTCGACAAGCAAAGGCCCCTGCGCCAGGTTTGCGGTGGCCTGGGCGATGGTGGTGCCGAAAGGATCGATGATTTCCAGCAGGGCCAGGACATCGTTGACCATCTCCACGTGGGCAAACCCTTGCGTGACGGCATCGAAGCCGATGAAGGTGGCAAAAGGCTCTACCGCGAGGATATTAAGCTGCGCGCCCGACGGATCGGTGAACTGAATGAGCTGGCCACCGCGCACCTCACCGGTAACGGCTAAGCGGTCGCTGGCGATGGCCGCCTCGACCGCATCCTGCCAGCGCTCGAAATTGAGGCCAATGGCCTGCATCTCGGTATTCTGCTTCACCCCAGTGTCCTTAACGTTCATGCCCGCCATTGTATCGCCTTGTCCACCCAGCTAAGAATCCGAAATTCCCGCTTTCGGCCGCAACATGCAAAAATGAAAGGTAGTATGACCGAATTTTCCCAGCATAATAACGACGATCTCCTCGCCCGCGCCTTTCGCGATAACGACGCCCCGGCCACGCCGGAGGCGACGCCCACCACCGGTGACCTCGATCTGGCAGAGCGCAATGCCTTCCGCCGCGTTACCCGTGAGACCACCATCCGCGCCGAGGACACTACCGATGGCTACGAGGTGGAGTACCGAAAGCTGCGCCTCGAGCGAGTCATTTTGGTCGGCGTGTGGACCGAAGGCACCGTGGCCGAAGTGGAAGCCACCATGGACGAGCTGGCCGCGCTTACCGAAACCGCCGGCGCCGAAGTAGTGGAGATGATTTACCAAAAGCGCGATAAGCCGGACTCCGGCACCTACATCGGCTCCGGCAAGGTGAAGGAATTGCGCGATATCGTCGAGGCCACCGGTGCCGATACCGTGGTCTGCGATGGTGAGCTTAACCCCGGCCAGCTCACCGCACTCGAGCGTGCGCTTAACACCAAGGTCATTGACCGCACCATGCTCATCCTTGACATCTTTGCCCAGCATGCGAAATCAAAAGAGGGTAAGGCCCAAGTCTCATTGGCGCAGTTGGAATACCTGTATACGCATACCCGTGGTTGGGGTGGCAACCTCTCGCGCCAAGCAGGCGGCCGCGCTGGTTCCAACGGCGGCGTGGGCCTGCGTGGTCCCGGTGAGACCAAAATTGAGACAGACCGTCGACGTATCCGCACGGAGATGGCCCGCCTGCGCAAGGAACTGCGCGCCATGAAGACCGCACGTGAAGTAAAGCGCTCCAAGCGCCAACGCTCAACCATTGCGCAGATAGCTATTGCGGGCTACACCAATGCCGGAAAGTCCTCCCTCATTAACGCCATGACCGGCGCCGGGGTATTGGTGGAAGACGCGCTCTTTGCCACATTGGACCCCACCACTCGCCGTGCCACGCTTGCCGACGGCCGCCAGGTCGTCTTCACCGATACCGTCGGCTTCGTCCGCCACCTGCCCACGCAGCTGGTCGAGGCCTTTAAATCCACCCTGGAAGAGGTACTAGCCGCCGATATTATGCTGCACGTGGTCGATGGCTCAGACCCGTTCCCACTAAAACAGATTGAGGCGGTCAATCAGGTCATCTATGACATCGTCTCTGAGACAGGGGAGCAGGCCCCGCCCGAAATTATCGTGATCAATAAGATCGACCAGGCCGATCCGCTGGTGCTTGCTGAGCTGCGCCACGTCCTTGACCATGAGGACGTCGTCTATGTATCTGCCCGTACCGGTGAGGGAATCGACGAGCTTACCGCGCGTGTGGAACTCTTCCTCAACTCCCGCGATAGTCACGTTAAGCTGCAGGTTCCCTTCACGCGCGGGGATGTGGTGGCACGCGTGCACGCCGAGGGCACGGTGCGCCACGAGGAGTATACGGCCGATGGCACGCTTGTCGACGTCCGCCTTCCCTCACCCACCGCCCGTGAACTCGCTGAATTCATCGTGGAGGAAGTTTCCTAAACCAGCTCCGGTGATCCATAATTAAGGCTCGTGAGCTTAAAAGGTTGGACCGTCCACGGAGACGGTAAAAAGATTGCCCCAGGCGCGGTGGTGGCGCCGGAAGAACGACTCAGCTGGGGCCGCACCATCGGCATCGGTATGCAGCACGTGGTGGCCATGTTCGGAGCTACGCTTTTGGTTCCCACCTTGACCGGATTCCCCGTCAATACGACGCTGCTCTTTTCCGGCCTCGGCACAATTTTGTTCCTGCTTATCACGCGCAACCGGTTGCCGTCCTACCTCGGCTCCTCGTTCGCGTTCATCGCACCTCTTTCGGCGTCGCAGCAGTACGGCATCGCCGCGCAGGCCGGCTCCATTTTGGTTACTGGCCTTGTCCTTGCCGCGGTGGGCGTCGCCGTAAAGTTCGCCGGTCGCCGCGTGTTGGACGCCGTCATGCCACCGGCCGTAACCGGTGCGATTGTGGCACTTATCGGCCTGAACTTGGCGCCGAATGCGGCCGAGAACTTCGCCTCTCAGCCGCTCGTGGCGGCAGTGACGCTGCTGGTAATCCTGCTGGCCACCGTCGCCGGCCGCGGCATGGTCTCGCGCCTGTCCATTCTCCTCGGCGTGGTCGTGGGCTGGATTTTCGCCGCTCTCACCGGCAACCTCGGCGATGACGCCGTCGCGGCCATTGATGCCGCCCCGTGGGTGGGCCTGCCGCAATTCCACGCACCTTCCTTCAACGTCTCCGCCATTGCCGTCGCGCTTCCCGTGCTGGTGGTCCTCATCGCGGAAAACGTCGGCCATGTCAAGGCCGTTTCCGAGATGACAAAGCGCGATCTCGATGACTTGGCCGGTGACGCCCTTATCGCCGATGGCCTCGCATCTACCCTCGCTGGCGGCTTCGGCGGCTCTGGCACCACGACCTATGCTGAAAATATTGGAGTGATGGCCGCTACCCGCGTCTATTCCACCGCCGCGTACTGGGTAGCAGCATTTACCGCCATCCTTCTGGCTTTCGTGCCGAAGTTTGGCGCGCTGATTTTCACCATTCCTACCGGCGTTCTTGGTGGGGCCTGCATCGTGCTTTACGGGCTCATCGGCATGTTGGGTGTGCGCATTTGGATGGACAATAAGGTCAATTTCAACAACCCGGTTAACCTGACCGCGGCCGCAGTGGCGCTCATCGCGGGTATCGGCAACCTGACTCTCAGCGTTGGTGGGGTTTCCCTGGAAGGCATCGCGTGGGGTTCAGTGGGCATTATCGTCGCCTATCCGATCATGAAGAAGCTATACGATTCCGTCGGCGAAGGCCACGCCGCCAAGTACTAATTTTTCTGCTGTGGATAGTTGCCCGCCGCGCGCCCGCGGCGGGCTATGTTGTTGACGGGGCAACGCGGGTTATCCACACCGCTCTTGTGCCTGGCTCGCATGGGCTTGCGCAGGCTGTTTAACTCAGCGGCATGACCGCATTGGACGCATACTTAGACGCCATGAGCGCCGGAATGGATATCGTCGCCGCCGCTCAAGGGCTCAGTGATCGCGAGCTCATCGCGCAAGGTGCTTCCGACATTGCCGCGCGTGACCTGCTACGACTGTGCGATACTTACTTTGGCAAGTGCGGCTTTTCTGCCAAACAGCGAGCAGCGCGACAGACTACTCATTCCCTCGACGTGCTGCTGCTCATTGAAAAATACGCCCTGCGCTTGCCGACGCAGCGAGATGCCTGGACCCTACGCTGCGAACTGTGTGCCTTTCGTGGCAGTGCTACAGCACTAGAAAAGCGTGCTCGGGCCTTAGTCCGCGAGCTGCGCCCGCGCCGCACACCGGAAAAAGGCGTGCGCATTACCCGTCGTTCCGGCGGCCCGTGGTCGCTGACCATTACTGGGGATTCAGCCGATGTAGCAGATATGCACGCCGCATTGGATGCCAATAAGCCGCTGGAATCTGCCAAAGACCTCTTTTTCGGGAAAGCGAATGCAGCACGCACGACGGTAACGACACAGGTAGTGCTCACCCTCGATGAGCTCGACCGAATAGTCGACGGTGGGGGCGAAGAAATTACCCTGCAGTTGACCAATGGCGCTCAAATGACGGGAGCGGAGCTCGTGGCGCGGACACTAAGCGATCACGGCTATGTCACACTCGTTCACCCGCACGAGGGGCCGGTAAACCTCTATCGAACCTCGCGGCTAGCCAACGACAAGCAGCGGCTGATGGCGGCTGCGCTAAACCCGGTGTGCCCGTGGGAGAGCTGTAATTTTCCCGCGGATGAATGCCAGGTCCACCACCTGAAGGCGTGGAAGCACGGCGGTGAGACTAACGCTGCGAACCTTGTGGGTGAATTGGTGTACAACTATCTATATGACCACAAAGACCACCCCTACCGCGCTGCCCGCCGGTATCTACGTGCGCATTTCCCTAGACAAGCACGACGGCGCCGGTGTTGAGCGCCAAGAAGAAATGTGCCGTAAATTGGCCGCCGAGCACGGCCTTGAGGTCTCCCGCGTATATTCCGATAACTCAATTTCGGCCTACTCAGGGAAAGACCGCCCCGGCTTCATTAACCTTTTAGCCGACGTTAAAGCACGCAAGATAGGCGCGGTGCTATCGTTCGCACCCGACCGGATTAGCCGCAATGTGGGTGAGTACGAACTATTCAAGGCCACGCTTAAGAACACGCATTGCCGCCTTATCTACGTCAATGGCGGCGAGCAAGCCCTAGACGACCCCAACGCCGACCTTATTAGCACCATGTTGTCGGGTGTGAGCCAGTGGGAAAGTGCGATTAAGTCCACCCGTGTAGCCGCGGCCTTTGCACAGCACCGCAGCCGTGGGGACTATCCCACCAAGCCCAACCGGCTGTTTGGATACACCCGCAGCGGTGAGCCTCACCCCACCGAGGCGGCCCTTGTACGTGACGCGGCAACCCGTATCTTGGCAGGGGAGTCACTACGTCGCATTGCCCGTGAATGGGAGGACAAGGGCGTTACCACAACCAGCGGCGGGCGCCCCAATGCACAGAACTTACGTAAGAGCTTGCTAACGCCAACAATGGGTGGGTTCACGCATTACGGGTTAAAGAAAAAGGATTACACCGCCGCCGAGTGGGAGAAGTTGAGCGCGTGGGACAAGCTCGGAATCATTGGCCGCGGCAATTGGGAGCCGGTGCTCGACCCCGAGGTATGGCAGGCGTTGTGGGCACATCTGACCAACCCGGCTCGCACGACCAACCGTGTAGGCAACGCCCCGCAACACTTGCTTAGCGGAATTGCGCTGTGTGGCAAGTGTGGCGCGCCCATGTCCTGCCGTAAAAAGTGGTACAAGAAAAAAGGCGAGGGACAGCCCAAGCGTGTCTATTGGTGCAAGGGACGCGGTGGCGGGCACCCAACCCGTATAGCCGAGCCGCTGGAGCGCTATATAACCGACCTTGTGCTTGCCCGCCTGTCGGCAAGCGACATTGTGGGCGAGCTTGCCGCCGGTGTGGATACAGATCGCCGCGCCGAGCTGACCACGACACGCGATATGGTGCGAGGCCGTATAGCTGACCTTGAGCAACAAGCCACGCTAGGAAACGTGGGCATGGATCAGTTTGGCCGTATGAACAAAGCGTTAACAGACCAGCTCGAGGCTATCGACGCCGAGCTTGTAGAGCTGGCAGGCGCGGGCGGTGTCTTATCCGAGGTCGCCGGGGTTGCCGATGTTCGAGCATGGTAGGTTACAGCCACACTCGAGCTAAAGCGCGAACTTATCCGAGCGCTAATGACCATCACCATAGAGCACACCGGCGGCCCGCAATCTAAGTTCAATCCAAAGTTTGTCACCGTAGATTGGAAGGTGTAGCCATGGCCTCTCGCGTACTGAAAATTAAATGTAAGTGTCGGCCTACGCCACAAGGGGCGCCTCGACCGGTATCCAACCTCATGTGGCTTAAGCGCGGTGCCCATGACAATCGCGGGGGCGGGGGCACGTTCACCATGGCGGTGCGCAACGCTGTGGTTGTTGAGACCACAACTACCGGGGCATTCCCGTGGACGATTGAAACGCAGCGTATTCAGTGCACCAAGTGCCAGCGCGTGCACGTCATTGATAGCGAGCAACTAGCCGCATGGTGGGGCGATTATCTCAACGGGGGCACCCCCTCGGTTGAGCTTTAAGCGCCTATCGCCTATACTTAAAGCACAACTTGATCGGCGTGGTCCACTAAACGAGCCAACCCCACCTTGGAGAGTGGGTAAACGGTATTCACCACACTAAGCCGCGGGGAGCCTCCATACCCTGCCTAAACGGTGGCCTAACAACCTTTCTTCCGGGAAAGGCCTGAAAGGTATGCCGACATGGCCCCCAAAGAATCACAAGCTATTCAACGCCGGATTGGACGCCTCAACGCGCAAAAGCGTTGGCACCCCGGCGCCGACACCACCGCCTTAGAGCAAGACCTTGCCGCGTGCCGTATCAGTGAATACGCCCACAAGGTCATGGCCGAGGCACCTGCCCTCACCCAAGCTCACATTGACGATGTAGCCGCCATTTTGTCCAAGGTAGGTGCATAGCCGTGACCGCACCTGCAATGACGCCTACGCAGCGCGCCGAATATATCCGTCTTTCTTTCGCCACGATGGACACCCTCGCCGCCGCCGACGAGGCACGCCGCGCGCCTGCCTTGAGCCCCGAGCGCCTAGACCGTCTAACGTCCATCTACCGGGCTAATAAGGCGGTGGTGTAAATGGAACCGATATGCCTGCACCCCGGCACCGTCGTGGGCGTATGGGAGCACACCGGCGCCGGGTGGATATTGGAAGACTTATTCACCATTGCCACCCCTCCGAGAATCTATTACACCGTTCCCGAACCGCCGCCCCACATGACGTTCTGGACCGACCGCCCGCAAACCCTCGAAGAGCGCCGCCAACTACGCCGCCGCCTGGGCAACCGCGGTGAACCAAAAGGTGAAGTACTACCCAACAATCTAAGGCAGCGGCCCAAGCCTGCCCCCTCTAATCAAAAGTGGGTGGAAGTAGGCCTTGTCCTGCCTTGGTATCACGGCAAGAAATCACGCATGGAAAAGACCCCCGCCGAAAGGACTCACAGCGAGGGCCACCATGCCACCACCAACAACAAAGAAAGTGACAGTTACTATGGTAACCGATAATTTTGAGTCCACACAGTCCGCACAGCGTGGTTTGAGCCGGGCAGAACGGTTAACGGACATTCTTGCCAACGCCGCGCGGGTAGATTTAGACGACCGTAGCTTGGTGCTGGACTACGTGCACGCCCTACAGGCCGAGGGAGTAGCGGTGCTGCCGCTTAGGGCCGGGGAAAAGCTACCAGCGACACCCAACGGCGTACATGGTGCCACGACCGACCCGGCAGCCTTTGACGCCATGTATTCCACCGGCTGCAATCTGGGAATGAACCTCGGTGCCAGTGGGATTGTTGTGGTGGACGCCGATACTCCGGCCGAGGTTAAGGATTGGCAGGACTGGCAGAAAGACCACGCCACCTCTATGCCGCGGGCTACCGTAGTCACCCCGGGCACCGCCCAAGCGCACCATGGCGGCGGCCATTGGTGGATTGACGCCGAGAATGCTGGGCAGCTCAAAGAGTCCAAAGCAGGCACCGCCACTGTAATGACCGGCGACCGCTACGTTGTATTACCAGGCAGCGTGCGCACCGACGTGGCCGACCCTAACCAGCCCGCCTACGTAGTACAGGGCGCCGTCTATAGCAGCGTGCAAGGCAGTGCCGTTATTGAGGCTGCACGCCGGGTGGACAAGCCCGAGACCAAGACCACGCGAGAGACCAGCAAGAGCTCGGTAACCAGCATTGACCAGTGGGCGCAGGAAACAGACTGGGAAGAGCTACTAACCCCCGACGATTGGATTAACACCGGCGACACCGACAGTTGTGGGTGTGACATCTATACAGCACCGGGCACCCATGCAAGCGCTAAATCGGCAACGGCACACACCGGACAGTGCGAGCTATCCAACAACGGCGGCGCGCTTGCCGTATGGACAGATAACCCGCCCCAAGAGCTTATGGACGTTATAGAGGACAAGGGCAAGAGGGTTAGCAAGTTCGACTATGTGACCTATATGCACCACGACGGCGACACCTCGGCCGCGTTTGAGGCTTTAGGGCTTGACTATTCCACCGGAGGGCAGGCGCTTAGCGCCACCGAGTTACGAGGCAGCGACACTAGCCGAGAGACCGCACAGCCGCGGGGCAAGGTAGACCTAAGCGTCATTTTGGCCGACGACTACACTCCTCCCACGCCAACCATGTGGACGCGCACCGACGGCGAAAATCTGCTTTACCCCGGCCGCTCGCACAGCGTGCATGGCGAAAGTGAGTCTGGCAAGTCTCTACTCATGCAGGCACTAGCCGCCAAGCTCATTACCGCCGGGCAGCGCGTGCTTTACCTTGACTATGAGGACACCGCCCTTAGCGTTGTCGGCCGTTTGCGAGCGATGGGAACACCGGACGAGGCGACGCTATCCATGTTGGACTATTGGAACCCCGAGCCCGCGGGCGGCAATTGCGTAGAGCCAGAGGGGCTGGACTACATGGCCGGGCAGTCTTATGGCCTCGTTGTAATTGACGGTGTAACCACGGCGCTATCGGACGCGGGGCTGAACTCAAATGACGGCGACGACGTAGTTCAGTGGTTTGGCAAAGTGGTCAACTACCTAGCCACGTCCACCGGCGCGGCCGTCGTCGTGGTAGACCACGTGGTCAAAAATGGCACCGGCGGGCGTTTCGCAGTGGGCTCGAATCAGAAGATGGGGCAGCTTACCGGCGCCGCCTACACCGTGGACGTGCTCACCCCGCCTGCCCAAGGCAAGGTGGGCACCCTCGAGGTCTACATAGGCAAGGATAAAGGCGGCGGCGTGCGAAAGTTCGCAGAGACCCCTAACCAGCACCGCCAAGCGCGCGTGGCAACAGTGACCGTGGACGGGACAGGCGGCGGTCTTTCGGTGACTGTAGACCCGCCCCATGAGGACACCAAGCGCGCCAAGCAGGCCACAGCTACCGACGGTGCCGTTAGCCGTGTAGACCTTTATCTAACCGGCCTCGGTGACGAAAAGCGCCCAAGCCTGCACGAGATTGTGTATGCCATTGTCGCCACCTACGGCGACGGCGACGGTTTGTCAGAGGTTCGCCTCAAGAACCTGTGGAAAGAACTATCACCGCGCACCACGGGCGGCGCGAAGAGGTTTACCACGGCCCTTAACCGGGCCAAGGATAAAGGCCTTATTGCCCGAAAGAAACGCGGTAGCCGTGCTTGGGTATGCGCCCCCGGCGCAGCCGTATCCGCGCCTGCCCAAGCCTTGGTTGAGTACATCAAATTGGACGCCGAAAAGGACGCCGTCGAGGCCCTTGAATAGTGTTCAAATTAGTACCCATTTCTTGTGTCCCGATGTAGTTTCCGATGTTGTGTCTGGGACACAAGATTTAACTACATACAGACATGCACCGGGACACAAGAAAAAGACACCATTAACGCAGCTCAAACAATATAAATGAGCCCTCGTGATGTGTGTCTGGGTGTGTGTCTATAAACAAAAATGATGCGCTTGTGTCCGTGTGTCTCTCTCCTTTAGGGGAGAGACACACACCAAGGACACCAAAACCGATGTGAAATCAAAGGGAAAAATAAAGAGGTTTGAACCGGCTGTGTGAACATGTCTCACGCCGCGGCCGCGCGTAGTGAGCAACGTCAACGGAAAATGGAAATGTATAAGTGGAAACCTCGCGTATAATTTCCGTTGGCCATATCTCCGGTCTCCTGCCGGGGTGGGGGGTGTCCCCCCTCGGCCCCGGCCTCTCTATCTCCCCGGTATATGGAAACTTGTACCGCGTAACCCAAATGCTCGGAACCGATACACAATAAACCCCCTCATGCGGTGCATAAAACGTGCATAAAATGGCCCTAGAGCACCAACGCGAAAGGAACAACAGCCGTGACAAGCCCCCAAGCACCCCGCAAAAAGCGCAATAAGACCAACGCCCCCTATGCCTTTTCCCACTCATGGCGCAAAAAAGTCACCATGTGGAGGCGCAAACTTGAGCGCGACCCCGCTTTAGCTGTGTGCTGGTTGTGCGGTGGCGCTATCGACATGAACCTGCCGCCCAAGCACGGCCGGGCATTCACCCTCGACCACCTTGTTCCCCTTAGCCAAGGCGGTGACCTCATGGGAGAGGTAAAACCCGCGCACCGCTCGTGCAACTCCGCTCGTGGCGACGGGCGGCGTTCCCGCCGCGGGCCTAATCCACCTACTTTGTTGGACTGGTAGACCACGCCGAGGGGCCAAACAGCGCGAAATCAACGCCTAGCGCGCCCATAGACGGCCTTTCACGCCTCGGCGGTATAACTTATCCAGCCACGCCCCTACAGGGCGAGAGAGGGGCACACAGCCCGTTTAGCCCAACCGCACGCCGTGACCCGTGTACGAAAGACCGCCGATAATACCGGCTTGACCAGCCAGTTCACAGACGTCTGTGAGGTCAAACCACGCTTGCAAGGCGGCACCACCGAGCGAAAAGACGTACACCTTGACCGCATGGCCGCCTACCTTGTAGCCATGAACGGCGACCCGAATAAGCCCGAGGTGGCCGCTGCCCAAGCGTATTTTGCTATGCAGACACGCCGCGCCGAGCTTGGTCAAGCACCTGCCAACCCGCCGCGACCCACGGCCGCCTAGTACCTCTCGCCGCGGTGCTTGCCTTGGTGCCAGAGCTGTGAAACACCCCCGTTTGCTACCCCCGGTCGTGCCAGCGACATAAACACAGTCATGTTATTTAACCTTGGACAATGCCGAAAAGGTACCCATTTCCAGCATGGATAGTACCTTTTCTAATTCTTGCCAACGCCGCTAATGCAGCTCACAATAAAAGGCAAGTGGTGCGCCCCGATACCGACCCGACCCGACCCAAAGTGCCATGACCAACAACCGTTTCTTAACGAGTAAAGGACATTGACACTATGGCTACCGAGCCAGTTACGCATTTTTCTAATCGCGTTGCCGCTGTATCGGCCGCGCTAGGCATGACGGGTGCCCGCCCGGCCGCCGCCGAGGCTATGGCACGAGCGGACGAAAAAATTTCCGCCCGCATGGCCGACTTTGACGACCACTACGCCAATAAGGCAAGCGACGACAAGCTACAGGCCGCGGCCGCCAAGTGGGTGAAGCTCAACAGGGCAAGTTTCAAAGACCTAGACGAGCTCATTCTTTCCCCAACCCCTACCGAAAACACCACCGTGCCAGTATCGGTTAAGACCTCGTGGGGCCATGAGTGGCGACCGCAGGTTGCCTCAACCCCCGAGGCCCGCCGCCTAGCTACAGCGCGCAAGCACGTCTTGAATGGACTTATTGCAAAATATGACAAGCCCGACTATTCCACCGAGGCGCTAATTGAATCGTGCAAGCCTGACGTGCGTGCGTGGTTCGACAATCTGGCAACGGAATACACCGAGGCCTTGGAAGCACTAGACGACAAGGCCCGTGAGACCGCCAGCCCCGGCGATAACATGGACGCCATTCTTGAGTTGATTGACCCGGCCACCACGCCCGAGGCCACTATCACGGCCTACCGCCGGGCCGTGCGAGCATGGAAGATAGTAGATAACCATGGGGCACACGTTCCACTAGCCCGCGCTATGGCTTTCAACGATGTAAGCGATACGCCTAACCCCGAGCGTGACGTGCTCCGCCGCTTGGACGAAATGACTAGCAACCGGGCGCGCTACACTGCCTTAATGTTCGACGCTCAAACGTGTGCACTACGCGCGCTTGGCATGGGCGATATTGAGGCGGTATGCAAGGGGCTTGGTCGTATTGCACCGCTGGCCGACCCGCTTGGCGACGACCTACCCGAGCTTGAACACCGCATTAGCGCTATTAATGCGGTGGGCGCGTGGCTGGATTACCGTGAGCGCACTGTTGGCGACCGCCGCTACCGTGGAAAAGGCTGGCACGAGCCGTATGAGCGTTACGGCATGTCCACCCCCGAGGAATCACTAGCGGCGCTCAAGGAATTTCGCCCGACGGTGTTTGAGTACAAGACCGACAACGCCGACGACTATGACCTTGACGCGGTAGACGACCCCTACGAGAACTAAATGCCATGGACGGCCTCGACCTGAATGTGTGGCCGTGCCACCCGCACGGCTCATGGCAGAGGGCCTTAGCTCACAAAGCTATGGGGCTGCCTGTAGACGACGAGGACGCTAAGGCCCTAGCGGCGTGGGATAAAGAGGGAAAGAACGCCCACGTTAAGCAATCACGCATAAAACAGCACAGGCAATATATGGCACGTGTGGCAGCCGCGGCCCGTAGTCATATTGAGCCTCGAGAGGTTGTAGGGTGCTTTGAACTAGCCCGCCGGGTTGCAGGGGCCCCTGACATGCCCGCCCGGGGTGAAGTGGTGGACGTGTTGAAGTCACTCAAACCGGGGCGAAGCTATGGCGGTCTTACCAAGCGTTATATCGACAACTTGAGTGGACACCCCGGCCACTTTTTTGCCCGGCGTGAACGTGACATCGACATTTTCATTGCACAGCGAAAGGCCTACCGGGGTGAAATTGCTAGGCGTATCCATGCTGGGGAAGAAAGAGAAAGGAAACACAGCTAATGGCCTACAGAGATGAACTAACCGAGATTGGCGCCCGCGTTTATGGGCGCAGCACCAACACCGAGACCGGACAACTAGGCGCCCGTATTTATGGTCGCTGTGACGAAACAGACTCGGCACAACTAGGCGGCCGTGTCTATGGCCAGAACGATGAATTGGACGCCCTCGGCCACCGCGTCTACAACCCCACCCACGGGGAGGTTGTGAGCTACCAACAGGACGACCCCGCCGATGAAGAGGAGGAGTCTCGGCCGTGGCGGCTAAATGAGTCACGCCCCGGCCCCGGTGCCTACCACCTCGACGAGGCGGGGCAAGAGGACGACCTCGACGCTATCGGTGCCCGTATCGCCAATGGAGGCAGCGGCGTAGAGGGAATTAAGACCGCCGATAACCGAGACACGAACTACTACGTCACAGGCACGTTCGGCCTGCCCGGCTTTGATTACTGATAAAATAAGGGCGTAGTTGGTTAGCCAACTATATTGTCAAGGCCCTCACCGCCCCGGTGCTTACCGTACGAGCACCGGGGCGGTGTTCTATGTCTTAGGTGATGTGGTTTTGAAATTGCTGATTGGCAACTTCAATCAAATTAGTAAGCGCCTTTTCCATTGAAGGGCCTATTGCATTGGTCGTCATGGCGTAATGCCCAACCTCGCCTTCTGAATGGCGTTCAGCATTAATCAGTTCCGCGTAGTCCTTTCTGGTTGCCTCCATTAGTTGGTCAATTGCCCTTTTGACCCTTGGGTTTGAAACCTCAATCAACGCTGAGTCGAGGCTACTAATTATCTTTCGATGAAAGGTAAGCAACTGCTTGCCTTTTGTTATGTATCTTGGAAACCCCGCGTCAGCGTCTTCTACGGTAAACCCCATGCCTATACGTAAGTTACCAAGTTCAGGGAAATCCTCCCGGAAAACTGCCACGCAGTTGTTCACCGCTTTCCGTTGCCGCGCCCAATCTTCGCGCCTCAACTGTTCGCGCCGATCCCGTTCGCGTTGCTCACGGTCGAGGTTTCGTTCTTTGTCCTCGGCCCATCGGTCTTTTTTGTCACTGTTGTCGGCTTTATCGTTTTTGGTAAATCTGTCGAACAGGCTCACGCCTGCATTCAATAAAGCAGCAATGAGGGAAATAATCTCGGCCATGCCGCTAGATTACGGGCGCCTGAGAAGCGTTAGCCCTTACCCACACACCACCGGCGGTCGTTCAACGCCTTAAATCGCATTTCCCACCTGCATGTTTGCACCCTTGGGCGGTGGGGCCGGGCAGGGCAGGTGCTATCCCCTAAAGGGTTTACACTAATCCACCAATTAGCAACCTCGCGACTTGTTGTCCCTACCATAATGGAGTCAATGACGATGCCCCCAATGCCCCACCTCGCAGAGGACGGCTGGCCCGGATAAACGGGCAGGTGAGCTGGGTGCCACCGTGGGGATAGGTGGCGTCGGCAAGCGAAAAGCTCCCCACCACACAGGCGGGGAGCTTTAAAGCGAACCGTTTTAGGGCTTAGGAAGCGTCTAGATCCTTTTCGATGAGGGCAGCAATCTTTTCTACCGCTTCTTCGTTGTCGGAAGTAACAGTAACCTCATCGCCCTGTTCTGCGCCAAGAGCCATAATCATCAAAGAAGAGGCCGCATCGGTCTCATCTTCATCGTCATCGCCAACGAGGTTGAGGAAGATGTCTTCGTCGAACTCGCCAGCTGCGTCCGCGATAATGGAGGCGGGACGTGCGTGCAGGCCTACAGAGGAACCTACCTTTACAGTCTTGGAAGCCATGGAAAAGATCCTTTCTTATGGGGATTGTTGCAATCCAGTGTACGAGTGTTTGGTTTATGCCGCCACGTTCTGAGCAGCTTCTTCGACGGCTTTATTAGGCCAGAACTGCTTCATTGCCAGCACCGCTGCGGTCGAGACAACCACACCGGCCGCGATAGCGACGAGATAGCCCCAGAACGGGTCGATGGCGAAGAGGACGAACACACCGCCGTGTGGAGCTCGAGAGCCGACCGACAAGGCCATCGAAACCGCGCCTGTCACCGCGCCGCCGGCCATCATCGAAGGGATAACGCGGAAGGGGTCGGCCGCGGCGAACGGGATGGCACCCTCCGAGACGAAGGACAGGCCCAGCAACCAAGCGGACTTGCCGTTTTCCTGCTCGGCCGGAGTAAACAGCGACTTGCGGATGAACGTGGCCAGGGAGAGCGCAATCGGTGCAACCATGCCGGAGGCCATAACCGCGGCCATGATCTGCATGGAGGACTCGTCGCCGGTAGAAAGTCCGGCCGTAGCGAAGAGATAAGCCGCCTTATTGACAGGGCCGCCCAAATCAAAGCACATCATCAAGCCGAGGATGATTCCTAGGAGCACGGCCGAGGAACCGGACATCGACGAAAGCCAATTCTGCAGGCCATCCATGATGGCTGCCAGCGGTGCGCCCAGCAGTAGGTACATCGCAAGGCCGACGACGAGCGAGGTCAGTAGTGGGATGATGACAACTGGCATAAGCGAGCCCAGCCAGCGTGGTACCTTCCAATTGCCAATCCACAAAGCGACGAAGCCCGCCAGAAGACCAGTTACCAGGCCACCGATAAAACCAGCACCTAGGGTAACCGCGATCGCGCCGCCCGCGAAGCCTGGGGCGATGCCTGGACGGCCGGCGAGCGCGTAGGCGATATAACCGGAAAGAGCAGCAACGATAAAGCCCATCGCTGCTTGGCCAATGGCGAAAAGAACAGCGCCGAGATACAGCAAGAACCCGGAGCGCTCGAAATGCATAAGTTCGCCGTCCACGGTTACGTCATGACCAGGAAGATTGCCTAGTGAAAAGTCCGTCGACAGTGCCTGCCAACCGTTTGCCATATCGGCGCCGCCAAAAAGGAAGCCAAGGGCAAGCAGAAGACCACCGGCCGCGACGAATGGAACCATATAGGATACGCCGGTCATGATGGCCTGCTGGATGCGCTTGCCCCAACCGAGAGACTTTCCCTCTTCTTCTGCATCGGCCCGGGTAGCGGTGCCGGATACCTTGTGCGCGTGGGGGTTTCGGGCGGCGGCGACGGCCTCGTCGAGCATGGTGCCAGGCTCGTTGATAGCGCGCTTGACACCAGACTCAATTACCGGCTTGCCAGCGAATCGCTCCCGGTCGCGTACGCCAACGTCCGTGGCGAAGATGACCGCATCGGCCGCATCGATGGCGGCTTGGGAGACGGACTCATTATTCGACGAACCTTGCGTTTCTACGGTCAGCGCTACGTCATCGCGTTCGGCCGCGGTCTGTGTGAGGGCGTCGGCCGCCATGTAGGTGTGGGCGATGCCGGTAGGGCAGGCGGTGATGGCCACGATGCGGGTGACGTTGTCCGAAGAATCCGCGGTAGTTGGGGTCGCGGCCGAGGACGAGCCGTTGGAGGCGGCGGAGGAGCCTGTACCGGCGGCACCAGCGGCGGGGGCAGCCGACTCGGTGGCCGGTTTCTTCTTTGGCTTTTCTGCGTTGACTACATCCAAGACAAGGCGAACGATTTCTTCCTTGGTGGGGGCGCTGCGCAGTGCCTCGAGGAAGTCTTTTCGGACAAGGGCGCGGGCTAGCTTGGACAAAATCTTTAGGTGAGCCTTGCCGCCACCGGCCGGAGCGGCGATGAGGAAGACCAACTGGGCGTCTCCATCAGGGCCGGAGAAATCTACACCGCGGCCTAGGCGGGCGAATGCGAGGGTTGGTTCGGTGACAGCCTCGGAACGGCAGTGCGGGATGGCAACACCGCCGGGTACGCCGGTGCCGGCTTTAGCCTCGCGGTCGATGGCGGGTTGGGCCAATCCGGCGACGTCGGTGGCTCGGCCGGTGTCGTGGACTAGCGTGGCTAGGTTGGTAATGACGGAGTCAACACTGTCGCCAAAGTCGGCGTCAAGGGCGACAAGTTCCGTAGTAATGAGTTCGGAAGCCATTTTGGGGCGCTCCTTAGGCTAGCGAGTTAACGGTGGTATTAGCGATATCTATTTCTTCAGGACGAGGAAATTGCGTGCCTTGCTTGGATGCAGCCGCGGTCCCGTAGGCTACGGATCGGGCAAGGCTTGCGGCCGGAGATTTACCAGCGGTGCGGCCGAGAAGGTATCCGGCGAGCGCTGCGTCTCCAGCACCTACGGTGGATTTCACGGTGGCTGGAGGGGGAGTGGCAGCCCATGCTCCTTCAGCCGTAACCAGTACGGCACCGGCGCCACCGAGGGTGACGAGCACTTCTGCGATGCCTCGCTTGACGACGTCGCGTGCCGCGCTAACCACTCCCGAATAGTCACCGCGTGCAGCTTGTGCTTCCAGCTCGCGGCCGTCGGTGCCGGTGAGTTGGCCGAGCTCTAGACCATTGGGCTTTATAAGATCGGGTGCCGAAGACTCGAGATTTTTCCCGATGGCCAGCATCGGAGCATCGGAGGTATCTACCGCGATGCGGGCCTGTGGTGCGGCCGCACGGACAGCGGAGATGAGCTCGCAATACCAATCGGTGTCCACGCCGCGCGGTAAGGAACCTGCCAGCACCACCCAGTCGGCCGCGAGGGCGCGGGCGGTGAGGGTGGAGGTAATGGCTTGGGCATCGGCGTCGGAAAGCACGGGGCCTGGGCCGTTGACCTTGGTGGTGGTGCCGTCGGGCTCGGTGATGGTGGTGTTGACGCGAATGGAGCCATCCATAGCAGTAGCCGAAGAAGGCAATCCGGCCGCGTGGATGAGATTCAGGAAGGAATCGGAGTCGTGGGACGGAAAAAGTGCCAGGGTTTGCTCGCCGGCTAGGTGCACGGCATGGGTGACGTTTACGCCCTTGCCGCCTGCAACCTGTGTGACCTCGCTGGCACGGTGGACACCACCGGAAGTTAAAGGCCCGCTGAGTACGAGGGTGGCGTCGATACTGGGATTGGGGGTCAGCGTGAGAATCAAGTTGTCCCTTTCGCAGGTTATATATTGGGGCCGAACGCCGCTGGAGAGAACCTTTGGGAATGGCCCGCCCTTAATGTTGATTCTTGTCCGAATGTGTCCGAAAGTCAACAGAAAACTGTGGTATACATTGCTTTTCTATCCGTTTTGTGGTGTTCTGGAAGTCAATAACCGCTATCTTCGAAGGAAGTATGCTCATGGAAAACGCGTCTCAGTCCACAATCAAAGGCACCGGTGTCGTTGCCGGAGTCGCCTACGCCGAAGCCGTGTGGGTCCGCCCTCGCCCGGCCCTGCCTACCGAGGGAAGCATTGACCCAGAGCAAGCGAGTGAATCCGAGTACAACCGCTTTCTTGCGGCCGTAGATACGGTTGCTAATCGATTGGAGAAGCGCGCGGCAGCCGCAGAGGGCCAAGCGGCCGAGGTTCTCACTGCAACCGCCGGTATGGTCAAGGACCGTGGCTGGCACAAAACAGTGCGCAAGAATATCCGCACCGGTAGGAATGCGGAATTTGCCACTGTTGGCGCGACTGACAAGTTTGTCACCATGTTCGAAGCCGCTGGTGGCGTGATGGCCGAGCGCACGACCGACTTGAAGGACGTACGCGACCGCGTCATCGCTGAGCTACGTGGTGAGGATGAGCCAGGCCTCCCTTTGGTAGATGGCGAGGCCGTCTTGTTTGCAGATGATTTGGCCCCGGCCGATACCGCAACGCTAGATACCAAACACATTAAAGCCCTTGTTACGGAGCTCGGTGGCCCCACTAGCCATACGGCCATCATCGCGCGCCAATTGGACATTCCGTGCATCGTGGCGGTGGGCGCTTCGCTTGGCGACATTGAAAGCGGCACGCTGGTATTTGTCGATGGCGCAGTAGGAACCGTGACTTGTGGTGCTGATGCGGAGACCTCCACCAAGGCCGTTGCTGAATACCGTGAGCGTGCAGCACGCGTTGCTCAGTGGCGCGGACCAGCTAAGACCAAGGACGGTCACAGCGTGCAGCTGCTGGCAAATGTTGCTGATGGCAATGCCGCCCGCATCGCTTCGGAGTCTCAGGCAGAAGGCATCGGCCTGTATCGCACGGAGTTGTCCTTCCTTTCGGCCAGCGAAGAGCCCAGCGTGGAGGAACAAGCAAAGATCTACGGAAAGGTTTTCAAGGCCTTCCCCGAATCCAAGGTTGTTGTGCGCACATTGGACGCAGGCTCCGATAAGCCAATTTCTTATGCCACGCTAAGCTCTGAGGAAAACCCGGCATTGGGCGTTCGCGGTCTGCGTATCGCCCGCGATAATGAA
Organism: Corynebacterium sp. MSK071; assembly: GCF_030232125.1. NCBI lineage: Bacteria > Bacillati > Actinomycetota > Actinomycetes > Mycobacteriales > Corynebacteriaceae > Corynebacterium > Corynebacterium sp. MSK071. The sequence continues at coordinate 211,726 of NZ_JASPJA010000003.1, forward strand.
GCTTTGCTGACCCGCCAGCTTGATGCAATTGCGCAGGCTGCCGAAGCCCGTGATGATAAAGCCTCTACGTGGGTGATGGCTCCCATGGTTGCCACTTCTACCGAAGCGCAGTGGTTTGCCAACTTGTGTCGTGAACGCGGCCTGACTGCTGGCGCTATGATTGAGGTTCCCGCCGCAGCGCTTATGGCGGATAAAATCATGCCGCACCTCGACTTCGTATCCATCGGCACCAATGACCTGACTCAGTACACGATGGCTGCAGACCGTCTGTCCCCGCAGTTGGCCTACCTGACCGACCCGTGGCAGCCGGCCGTGCTGCGACTTATCCAGCACACCTGCATTGTGGGCCAGGCCAATAACGTTGCGGTAGGCGTATGCGGAGAAGCAGCGGCCGACCCCATGCTGGCCTGCGTGCTTACGGGCTTGGGCGTGAATTCGCTGTCCGCAGCGTCTACTGCAGTAGCAGGCGTAGGCGCACAGTTGGCAGAAATTACCTTGGAACAGTGCCAACAGCTCGCTGAGGTGGCATTGGATGCGGAAAGCCCTGATGCCGCCCGTACTGCAGTGGTAGAAACCATGGCATCCTTCGCCTAGCTTGAGGCGAAGGAGCGGGATTTATTCGCTGGCGAGTACGACTTCAATTTCGTGCTCGCGCAGCGCCTCCACAAAGGAATCGGGGGCTGCGGCGTCAGTGATGACGACATCGATATCAGCGGCGGGGGCGAAGCTTACCAAGTAGTCATTGCCCAGTTTGCTGGAATCGCACATCACTACGACCTTGTGGGCGTTGGTGACAAAGGCAGACTTGATGGCTGCTTCTTGGGGATCGGCCGTGGAAAGCCCGTGATCCAGGGTCAGGGCATTGGTTCCGATGAAGGCGACGTCGGCGCGCATGAGCGCTAGCGTGCGCAGGGCGGTGTCGCCGACGACAGCTTGGGTGATCGCGCGAACCGTGCCGCCAAGCAGCTGGACGTCCGGTACTCCGCTGCCTGCTAAGGACAAGGCGATGGGCAGACTATTGGAGACGATGTTGAACTGGCCTTGGGGGTATTGCTGTCCTATCAGCTCAGCAAATGCATTAATCGTAGTTCCCGCGTCGAGGAAAATGCTGCCGCCGCCGTGGGGAAGAAAATCCAGCGCAGCTCGGGCGATGGCGGCTTTCGCGCCGGAGGCGGAACGCTGCCGGGTGTCTAGGGTAAGTTCCGCAGTTTGAAAGGACTGGGATGCTACCGCGCCGCCATGCACGCGATGGACGACGCCCTCTCTATCCAGCACCGCTAGATCGCGTCGAATGGTTTCGGCCGTGACTTCGAAGCGCTCGGATAGCTCAGTGACGTTGACGCGACCTTCAACGGCGGTGAGAGACGCTATCTGGCGGCGCCGCTCTTCTGCGTACATTATTCCTCCTTGGACTTAAGCACACCGCGGGGAGTAGCGGGGGTAAAAATTCCCGGATTTTGTGGATAGGAAAGTCCCGCGATGTTGTTTTTCTTAGTCCATTGTCTCAAAAATCGGGAATAACCGGACTAAAGCAAAAATTTGCACAGCTATCACCGCGCTACGAAGTACGAAAATAGCTGGTCACGGCAAAAAGTGGGAAAGTGGGATTTTCGTCTCCTTTGCTGTCTGGGTCCAAAATGGCGCCAAAATGGGGGTGGCTGGCGGAGAGGCTATATTAATGAGAAATGCGCACAAATAAGCCCCGCACGGCCTGGGGCGGCCGTTGCGGGGCGGAGTGATGCTGGGTGAGTGTTTAAAGTTTGCGGAACACGGATACAACCTTGCCCATAATTTCTGCATCATCGCCATTAATGGGCGAGTAAGCATCGTTGTGGGGAAGTAGCCATACGCCCGAGGAATCGCGGTGGAATTCCTTAACGGTGGCCTCGGAACCGTCCAGCAGCGCTGCGACAAATTCGCCTTCCTCAGCAACTGACTGGGAGCGAATAATCACCCAGTCACCGTCGAGAATCCCTGCATCCTTCATTGAATCGCCGACTACCTGCAGTATATATAGGTCGCCGCTGCCGACAACCTCGTCAGGCATGGGGAAGTACGTGTCGACGTTTTCCTCAGCGGTAATGGGTGCTCCCGCAGCGATGCGACCGACCACAGGAATATAAGACACAGCGCCTGCGTCCTCGGGAACCTGCTGTTCGGGCTTAGCGGGCTTGCGGCCAGGCTTCTTGGTGCCTTCGTCTGTGTTGAGATGGCGAACATCTACGGCACGCGGCTTATTTGGGTCGCGCCGGAGAAATCCCTTTTCTTCCAATTGCTTCAGCTGATAGGCAACTGAGGATGTGGACTGCAGGCCTGCTGCATCGCCGATTTCGCGAATGCTTGGTGGGTAGCCACGCAGCATGACGGCGTCACTAATGACATTGAGGATTCGTCGTTGACGGTCGGATAGGGATGCGTAATCGGTCTTCTCGGCGGACTTTTTTGGCTTGCGGCCCATTGCTGGCTCCTACGTAGGGTCGGGTGACTTCGTTGTCGGTCTATTAGTGGGCGGATTTAGAGTGCCACAAGTCATTTGTAGCACGAAAAGTACAGATGTTCGAGATTTGTGTCCACGGGTGGACAAGTATTCGAAGCGGTGCTATAAATCGAACGTACCAACTAAATCGAACATTATGGCGACTGTTTCAAATTAAGTGTCCAGTGGGATGCCTATGGTGAGTTCGGTCGTCGAAAGGAAAAACATGTCTCTACTTATTAATTCTCGAAATGACCTGGCAAAGCGTAATTCTGCAGACGTTCTAGTGGTTTCTCCCGCATCTGTATGGGACGTGGATCGATATGCCCCTCGCGCGGCGCGAGGGAGCGGTGATTCGCGGTATGTTCGAACTCTCCGCGTAGAAGATCGAACGACATATCGTTCGAATCGAGTGAAATCTGGCGGGGGCGACGGTCTTTCACAGAGAGCTCAACGTAGCGCGGTGAAGTCGAACACAGGTAACTACGTTTTAGGTGGCGTGTTTGGAATCGCGGTCTTTTTGGGCACGCTCCTAGGCGGATTGGCAGGGGCGGAAGGAAGTAGTGCACCGCAACCGCCGACCTCAGACATTCAACAGGTCGAGGCTGCTGTAGTGCATTAGTGAGGCGGTGGCCTTATGCTCGGTAGTTGGGCGGACTGCTGGGCGAGTAAACTACTGGGGTAACAACGTCAGTGAAAGGACCTCTGTGTATTGCCCCTTCTGCCATAATGAGCAATCCCGTGTCATTGACTCCCGCGTCGTCGATGCTGGAGCGTCGATTCGGCGCCGGCGTGAGTGTGCTTCGTGTAAGGGGCGTTTTACCACGGTCGAAAAGGCCGTGTTGTTGGTGGTCAAGCGGAACGGACTCGCGGAACCTTTTAGTCGAGATAAACTGATTCGCGGCGTACGGCGCGCCTGTCAGGGGCGAGATGTGGGTGACGATGCCCTGAAAAAACTGGCGCAAGAAGTGGAAGAGACCGTACGCGGGCATGGTTCCTCTCAGGTCAACGCGAATGAGATTGGCCTGGCCATCTTGGAACCGCTTCGCGATCTTGATGAGGTGGCTTATCTGCGCTTTGCCTCGGTCTACAAGTCCTTTGAAAGCGCTGATGATTTCGAATCTGAAATTCGTCTCATGCGTAGGCGCGACCGAGAGGATTTCTAGCGCAGTTTGTCAACGGCCTTCTGGATGCGGCGGAGCGACACGGCGTGAGCTGTGCCGAGGCGTTGGGCGAATAGTGAAACGCGAAGTTCCTCCACCATCCAGCGAATGTCCTTGACTTCGCGCGTCTTTTCGCGGCCAGGTGGTAGGCTGCGCAGCCGGTTGGCTAGGTAGGCCTTGGCGTTATCGACCTCGGCCTGGCGGTCCGCGTCGCGGTCAGGGTCAAGGTTCATGTCCTCTAAGCGAATGCGCATGGCTTGGATATAGCGCGGTAGATGACGCAGGTGGGACATGCCATGGATTGTGATGGCATTACGGGGTAGGAGGAACTCCAATTGCTCTCGCATGTCATCGATGGCCGCACCGTCCCAGTGGGCGAGTTCGGCTTGCAGGTTGGAATACTCGGCGAGTCCTGGGGCGATAGCCACCACCGCTTGACGCACACGGCCCGGAACCTGGGGCTTGATGGTGTCTTTGAGCTTCTGGAAAGCGGAAGGAGTGCGGACGGGTCCGCCGGCCTCTAGCATCAGGTCGCGTATGGCAGCGACGCGGGCGTCGTTGACCAGGCCATCGGCGCCGCCGTGGGGATAGGAGTCGACGGCGACGCGTTGTTGCAGCGGCAGGCCCTTGACCATTTGTGCAGTATTGACCGCAATGTCGCGCATAAGCAGGGTAAGGGTGGTGGTAACCATAGCGGCATCGGCTGCGGCCTTGGTGGGATGTACCTTGAGTTCAACGCCGTCCTTTGTGGCGACGAGGGCGGGGTAAGCCGTGACTTCGTGGTCGTCGACGTTGGTGGTAACCGTGTCATCGATGGCACCTAGAGTATCGTCGGTCCACTCGCTGACAGCGGTGGACTCAGCGGTGCGAGAGACACGGGACACAGAGGATTTGATATGCCCGGACTGGCGGCGGATAAGCGCTGCGAGGTCGCGGTCGGAGTCGACGATCTTGCCGCGCTTGTCGATGGCACCGTAGTTCATCCTCAGGTGCATCGGCAGCTTGCCGGGCTGGAAATCGGTGGCGTTGATGCCTTGGCCGCCGAGTTCATGGAGGACGTCGGCAAGCTGCTGGGTGATGGTGCCTTCATAAGGGACGAGGCGGTCGATGGCGCGCTCAGCGAATTCGGGTGCGGGAACAACAGTGCGGCGCAGGGCCTTGGGCAGGCTGCGGATGAGTTCGGTTACGAGCTCGAGACGCAGGCCAGGGACGAGCCAATCGAAGCCTTCGGTATCTAAGCCGGCGAGCATGGGGATGGGCACCATCACGGTAACGCCATCGAGTGGATCGCCGGGTTCAAATTTATAGGTTAGTTCGTAGTCGATGGAACCCTTTCTCCAGTGGTCGGGGAAGGATTCTTCGGTGACCTCGTGGGAGTCATCGATGAGCTTTGCCGGATCGAAATCCAGCAATTCAGGGTTGCGACGGCGTTCTTTTTTCCACCACGAGTCGAAATGACGGCCGGTTGTTACCTTTGCTGGGATGCGCTGGTCATAAAAGTCGAAGAGGGTGTCTTCGTCTACGATGAGGCCGCGGCGGCGGGCTTTTTCTTCGTATGCGGCGGCGTCGTCAAGCGCTTGGGCATTGGTTTTGAAGAAGGCGTGGTGGGTATTCCAGTCGCCGGCAACGAGCGCGTTGCGGATGAACATATCGCGCGCGGCGGTGGGATCGACGCGGTGGTAGGGCACGGTGCGGTCGGCCACAATGGGTACACCGTAGAGTGTGGACTTCTGGTGAGCGATGGCGGCGGCGCGTTTGCGGGACCAGGTGGGCTCGGAATAGTTGTGCTTGAGCAGGTCTGCGCCCAGCTTTTCTACCCAGGCGGGATCGATGGTGGCGACGTCGCGTGCCCAGAGGCGGGAAGTTTCCACCAGCTCGGCGGCCATGAGGAACTCCGGCGGCTTTTTGGCCAAGGCGGAGCCAGGAAATACCAGGAATCGGGTGTTGCGCGCGCCTTGGAATTCTTTGGAGTTGCCATCGCGGGCGCCGATATTGGATAGCAAGCCTGACAGGAGTGACATGTGGATATCATCGGCGCGGCGCTCGGTACCTTCCTGGTATGTCCAGCCCAGCTGCTTGGCGACGTCCTTGAGCTGGCGCACCAGGTCAAACCACTCGCGAATGCGCATGTAATGGAGAAACTCCTGCTTCATGCGTTTGCGGAATTTATTGCCGGATTGCTCGTTGCGGGTTTGTTTAATGTAATCCCAGAGCTTAAGCATGGACAAGAAATCCGAGGACTTGTCCTTGAAGCGGGCGTGGGCTTGGTCGGCCTGGGCCTGGAAATCAAGGGGGCGTTCGCGAACGTCCTGGATGGTCATGGCGGCGACGATGACCATGACATCATCGAGGCATCCGTTGGTATTGGCCTCAATGAGCATGCGTGCCATACGGGGATCTAGCGGGATGCGCGCTAGGTCGCGGCCAGTGGCGGTCAGCGTGGGCTTATCCTGCTTGTCGTGGAGAGCGCCGAGCTCGTGCAGGAGGTTAAGGCCATCGCGGATGGCCTTGTGCTCGGGCGGTTGGATGAACGGGAATTGTTCGATGTCGCCTAGCTTGAGCGAGACCATCTGCAAGATGACGCTGGCGAGGTTGGTGCGCAGAATTTCTGGGTCGGTGAATTCGGAGCGGCTTTCAAAGTCCTGTTCGCTATAGAGGCGAATGGCGATGCCATCGGCAACGCGGCCGCAGCGGCCGGAGCGCTGGTTGGCGGAGGCCTGCGAGATAGGCTCGATAGGCAGGCGCTGGACTTTGGTGCGCGTGGAATAGCGCGAGATACGGGCGGTGCCGGTATCAACCACATAGCGGATGCCGGGCACAGTAAGCGAGGTTTCTGCAATATTCGTGGCCAGCACGATGCGGCGGCCACGGTGTTCGCTGAAAACGCGATGCTGTTCTTGATTAGATAAGCGGCCAAAGAGGGGAGTGACCTCGACGTTTTTCCACTTCTTGCCTTCGATGGCCTCCATGGCATCGCGGATATCGCGTTCGCCAGGGAAGAAGCAAAGGATATCGCCGTCGCCTTCGTGCATCAGCTCTTCGATTGCCTCGGTCAAACCGTCGAGCGGGTCTTGGTCCACCACCTTTCCGCCGGCCTCGAACTCGAGGGGCCGGTAACGGATTTCTACCGGGTAGGTGCGGCCGGAGACCTCGATAATGGGGGCAGGGTTTCCGTCGGCGTCGGCAAAATGGGCAGCGAAGCTTTCCGGATCGATGGTTGCGGAGGTAATGATGACCTTGAGATCGGGGCGCTTGGGCAAAAGACGCTTGAGATAGCCCAATAAAAAGTCGATGTTGAGGGAGCGCTCGTGGGCCTCATCGATGATGATGGTGTCGTACTTGTTGAGGAAGCGGTCACGCTGCATCTCGGCGAGTAGGATGCCATCGGTCATGAGTTTCACCGCGGTGGTCTCAGAGACGCGATCATCAAAGCGGATGGCGTAGCCGACGGATTCGCCAATCTTTTGGTCCAGTTCTGAGGCGATGCGTTCGGCCACGGTGCGTGCTGCAATGCGGCGTGGCTGGGTATGTCCGATTAGTCCGCGGCGGCCGCGGCCCAGATCAAGACAGATTTTTGGGATCTGTGTGGTCTTACCGGAGCCGGTCTCGCCGGCAATGATGACTACCTGGTTATCCCGGATGGCCTCGGCAATGTCGTCTCTACGGGCTGTGACGGGGAGGGCGTCGGGGTAGGTGATGGTGGGGACGGCGGCGTCGGTAAGCGCGACGCGCTCAGCCGCAGCGTGGATTTCAGCGCCGATTTCTTGGAGCGCTTTCGGGGCACGGGCCTTTTTCAGGCGGCGGCGGAAGGAGCGGGCTTCGGCCAAGGTGACATTTTCGAGTGCGGCGAAAAGCTCGTCGCGGGAAGGGGTTTCATTCATAGTCATGACTAGGCACAGAGTTTACCTGCCCGCCTGAAATGAGGAAAAGTTGTTAAAGTGAAAATACTTATCCATGCACTGATTCGCATTCCTTAAGGAGGAACCCCGGTTATGACGAACCCGTATTCGGGTGGAAATGATGATTTTCCGCGCTACGAACCGACCGATCACCCCGAGGACCGACCAAACTACGGACAGCTTCCGTCCTATGGCGGAAGCCATGAAGAAAACACCCAGGGCTATGTGGGCTACCAAGCAGGCCAGCGCCCATATACCGGCAAGGTCTCTGCCGTAGACGCCGTTTCTTGGGCGTTTAGGACCGTCTTTAGCAATTGGAAGCTGTGGATTTTGGGATCTCTAGCGCTTTTTGCGCTAGGCATTGTTTTTGTTGTTATTGCAGCTGGCATCAATGCTGCGGGCGACTCCGGCGCGGGTCAGGCAACCGCAGGCTCTTTGGTCTCTCAACTCATTTCGACTGTCCTAAGCCTTGTTTTGTCGCTGGTAGTTATGCGCCTGGCGCTTTTCCAGATTGATGACTCTCGCACCGGTTGGGGCTACCTGTTTAAGAACGTGCGTTGGTGGCAGCCGCTGGTCATCATGCTCGTCATCGGGGCGGTGTCGATGTTCATTGTATTCTCTGTAGTAGGTGGAACCGTCACTGGGCTGCTTGGTGACGCCGAGAATCTCACGGAGGAAGAAGCAGTTGCGGCAGTATTAAGCGTCATGGGCATCATGGGCGTACTTTTGGTGATTAGTTTCTTTATTCAACCACTTTTCTCACTGATGCAGTGGTTTGCGGCTGACGGCGATGGCGTTGGCGAAGCAGTAAAGAATGGCTTTAAGGCAGGCAAGGACAACTATGGCCAGATGTTGCTGCTTGCCATTTTGAACTTTTTCATCATTGTTGCCGGCTTCTTGCTTTTGGGCATCGGCCTTATCGTGGCGTATCCGGTTACGCTCTTGGCACAGGCGCACATGTTCCGCCAGTGCGCGGGGCGCAATACTCTCCCGCAGGCGTAGCGCACCACAGTTAAAGGCCACCGTTCCAGTTAGGGGCGGTGGCCTTTGGTGTGCTTGGCGACGCCCCCGTGGGGCTTGCCGTGAACGATTACTGCCGGGAGCGCTCAATCGCCTTGTTATAGGCGGCGGTGATGAGCGTGCCGAATTCGCGGAATTCCTCGGCGCGGGCAGCGGAGGAGCGGAATACGAGGCCGACCTCGCGTTCGGCTGTGACGTCGGGGGCGAAGTGGGCTACGGCTACATCCTTGCCGTGGCATTCGGTTGCCAGGGCGGATTCTGGGACGAGGGTGCAGCCCAGCCCGCCCATGACCAGCTGCATGATGGTGGTCAGGGAGGAGGCGCGGGTGACCGAATTGGTGGCCTCGGCCGGGTTGATATTGGCGTGGCGGCAAAGGTCGACTACCTGGTCGCGCAAGCAGTGGCCGTCGTCAAGCAGCAGCAAATCCAGGTCCTTGAGTTCCGCAAGCTCGACGTCCTCACGGCCGGCGATGGGGTGATCGGGCGGGCAGACAATGGAGAATTTCTCGGTGTAGAGCGGGCTATCGACCATGCCGGTGGCCTCGGAAGGAAGGGCCATGATGGCTAGGTCCAGGTTGCCGTTGCGCAGGCGGGTGATGAGGTGTTGGGTTTGCTCCTCGACGAAGCGCGGCTGGAGATCCGGGTAGGCCTCGGCAAGCATGGAGAGCAGATCGGGGAGGATGTAGGGGGCGATGGTGGGGATAACGCCGATCGTTAGTGGGCCGGCAAGGGTGCCGTTGGCGCCGCGAGCGTGGGCGAGGAAGGTATCGGCTGCTTCAAGCGTTGCCTTGGCGTAGGGGAGGAGGGTCTCACCAGCCGAGGTGACGATGACCTTGCGGGTGGAGCGCTCAATAAGCTGCAGGCCCAAGCCCTGCTCGAGGGCAACGAGGCCCTGGGAGAGGGAGGGCTGGGAAATTTCGAGCTTGGCGGCTGCGGTACCAAAGTGCTTGTTTTCCGCAACGGTGACGAAGGTACGCAGCTGAGCAAGTGTAGGGCGATACTCTTTATTATGCATGCCTATCACTCTAACACTCACCTATAGGATTTGCTATTGACGCGAGCCGAAAAGATGGTATAACTGATCGTGTTGGGCCGGACACGGTCCGGCCCCGCTGCTTGTACGCCAAGCGGCAGGAAACTTAGAGGAAAAGCCTTTGCTAAAGGAGTTGAAGACTATGCCTATTTTGACCGTCGGCGAGAAGTTCCCAGAGTTCAACCTCACTGCCCTGACCGGTGGCGATCTGCACGACGTCAACGCTAACCAGCCGGAGGACTACTTCGAGCAGGTATCCCTGGACAAGTACGAGGGCAAGTGGAAGGTCGTCTTCTTCTACCCGAAGGACTTCACCTTCGTCTGCCCGACCGAGATCGCTGCCTTTGGCAAGCTGGACGAGGAGTTCCAGGACCGCGATACCCAGATCCTCGGCGGCTCCACCGATAACGAGTTCGCTCACTTCAACTGGCGCGCAACCCACCCGGAGCTGAAGGAAGTTCCATTCCCAATGTTCTCTGACGTGCGCCACGACCTCATCCGCGCACTGGGCGTAGAAAACGCTGATGGTGTTGCTGACCGCGCTACCTTCATCATCGACCCGGATGGTGTTATCCAGTTCGTCTCCGTTACCCCGGATGCTGTCGGCCGAAACGTAGACGAGGTTCTGCGCGTGCTCGACGCCCTGCAGTCCGAAGAGGTCTGCGCTTGCAACTGGGAGAAGAACGACCCCACCAAGAACATCAACAAGATGGACGTCGTTCAGTCCGCGCTCTAAATCTCACTGAGATGCAGGTTAACCCCGCTTTCGTGGCGGGGTTTCCTTTTAAATCCAGCGCAGTAAATTCCTATCAAAACCTAAAAGGAGAAAAGCTATGTCTATTGATAATCTGAAGTCTGCACTGCCGGAGTACGCCAAGGACCAGAAGCTCAACCTCGGTGCGCTGACCCGTTCCAAGGACTTGGACGAAGAGCAGCTGTGGGGCTGCCTGCTGGCATCGGCCGCAGCAACCCGCAATGACACCGTGCTGGCAGAAATCGCTGAGGAAGCAAAAGAGCACCTCTCCGAGGAGGCTATCGAAGCAGCCTACGGCGCAGCCACCGTCATGGCGATGAATAACGTTGCTTACCGCGCCAAGGGCTGGTTGGGCGATGACTACGCACAGGTAAAGTTTGGCCTGCGCATGAACATCATCTCCAAGCCAGGCGTGGACAAGGCCAACTTCGAGCTGTGGAATACCGCAGTCTCCGCCATCAATGGCTGCGAGCACTGCCTGGGTGCTCACGCTCACGAGCTCAACGAGGCTGGTCTGAGCAAGGAGCAGGTCTGGGAGGCCGTCAAGGTCGCTGCCGTGGTTCAGGCTGTGGCACAGGCTGTCCAGATTGAGGCCGCACGCTAAAATAGCCGGCCTTTAGCCGCCCTCGCGCTTGCCGACGTCCCCCTCACTCGGGGCGTGGCAGCTAGGGCGGCTTTGTCGTTTTGGCTGGCTAGTACTCCACGCGCAGGTCCGACAGTCGGACTTCGCCAGCCTCATCGGAGGCATCGAGATCTACCGTAGCGACGAACTGGTAGGCGTGGTCGCCGTCTGGGTCCTTGATGATCTGGCGCACGGACCACGCACGCGAGTCAGTATCGCCTAGGCGGAAAAACTCCGGGCCGCGGGCCTCGGGGCCGGAATCGATGTCATCATACTCATCGAAGTAATCATCTAGGATAGCGCCGAAGCCCGGCACCTCGTCCAGGTAATCGAGCAGCTCCGCCAAGCGGTCTTCTTTTTCTAGCGCGAAAAGCTGCACCAAACGGAACATGTAATTGCGCACCATAATGGTAAAGGCGCGGCGATTGGCCGTAAGAGCGGTGGGGTCCTCCACGCCGAAGGCAAGCTCGCGGTCCACGGTGTCTTGGTCGATGGGGGAGTCTTCGCCGGCCATCTGCGCCCATTCGTCGACAAGCGAGGAATCCACCTGGCGGATAAGCTCACCCAGCCAGATGACGATGTCCTCGAGCTCCGGGGTGTTGTACTCATCGGGGATGGATTGCTTGAGGGTACGCCAGGCATCGGTCAAGTAACGCAAAATCACGCCCTCGGAGCGGGCTAAGCCGTAGGTGGCCACCAAGTCCGAGAAGGTCATTGCATTTTCGAGCATGTCCCGGACTACGGACTTGGGTCGCAGCTCAAACTCCTTGACCCACGCATTGGTCTCAGCGAAAGTGTCGTAGGCCTGCTCCAATAGCTCCTCGAGCGGCTTCGGCCAAGTGATATCCTCCACGATATTCATGCGGTCGGTGTAGTCCACCCCGTCCGCCTTCAGCGCGGCAATTTCCTCACCACGGCGCTGTTTCTGCTGGGCGATGAGCACCTGGCGCGGGTCATCCAGGATGGACTCGAATACGGAAATAACGTCCAAGTTATAGTTTTCCGCCTCCGGATCCAGCAGTGAGAGCGCGGCTAGGGCGAATGGTCCCAGCGGTTGGTTAAGCGCGAAATCGCGGGGGAGTTCTCGCACTAAATGATAGGGTCGGCCGTAGATATCCAAGCCCTTGGTGGATTTTTGCACTACGCCAGAATCCACCAGCCCGCGGAAAAGGTCGAGGGCTGTGAGAATGTCCTTATTCTGCTTGCTGCGATTATCGTGATTGTCCCGCAGCAGATGGCGCATGTGTTCATAGCCGTTGCCATGCCGCGCCAATAGATTAAGCAGCATCGAGTTAGAGACGCGGAATTGAGACGTCAGCTGCTCAGGCTCAGCCTCAGTAAGGCGCGCAAAGGTCTTTTCGGACCACGAAACCTCGCCCTCTCGAGCGGACTTTTTCTTTAGCTTCTTCAAGCGCTTGGGGTCATCACCGATGCGGCGGCGTTCCTTAGCGTTTTCGATCTCGTGCTCGGGGGCCTCGACCACCACGGTGCCCTCGGTGTCATAGCCGGCGCGGCCGGCACGCCCAGCAATCTGGTGGAATTCGCGCGACTTGAGGATGCGTTGGCGCTGTCCATCGAACTTAGCCAGCCCCGTCATCAGTACGGTACGGATGGGCACGTTAATGCCCACCCCCAGGGTATCGGTGCCGCAAATGACCTTAAGCAGACCCTTTTGTGCCAGGCGCTCTACTAAACGGCGGTATTTGGGCAGCATGCCCGCGTGGTGGATGCCGATGCCCTTGCGCAGCAGCTTGGATAAATCCTTGCCAAAGGCAGTGGTGAAGCGGAACCCACCGATTTCCTGGGCAATCGCTTCCTTTTCTTCCTTAGTGATGATCCCCGAAAGAGAGGTGAGCGCCTGGGCGCGCTCGGCCGCTTCACGCTGCGAGAAGTGCACCACGTAGATGGGGGCCTTCTTATCGGCCAAGAGCTCTTCGATGGTCTCGTGTACCGCACTAAAGACATAGGAAAAATCCAGCGGCACGGGGCGCGTGGTACCAGCAACCAGGTCGGTAGCGCGGCCGGTACGACGGCTAAGGTCTTCTTCCAACCATGTGGTATCGCCCAGGGTGGCGGACATAAGCAAGAACTGCGCGTTGGACAATTCCAGCAGCGGCACCTGCCAGGCCCAGCCGCGGTCCGGTTCGGAGTAGTAGTGGAACTCGTCCATCACCACCTGGTCGATATTGGCCTCGGCGCCATCGCGAAGCGCAATATTAGCCACAATCTCAGCCGTAGCGGCGATGATGGGGGCATTGCCGTTGACGGTGGCGTCACCAGTCATCATGCCCACATTTTCCGCGCCAAAGATATCGCAGAGAGCAAAGAACTTCTCACTTACTAGAGCCTTGATGGGTGCCGTATAAAAACTGCGCTGGCCACGGGCCAAGGCGATAAAGTGTGCGGCATTGGCCACCATGGACTTTCCGGAGCCAGTCGGGGTAGCGAGGATGACATTATCGCCGGCCAAGATCCCCAGCGAGGCCTCCTCCTGCGCTGGATACAAATTAATGCCCCGGCCGGTGGTCCACGAGGTAAAGGTATCCCAGATCGCCTCATCTACGAGGGACTCGGGCACTTCCGATAAATCTGGCAGCAGCTGAGATAAGTTCACCCCCACCACCTTAGCGGTGATGAGGGTGGGTTAGTTAGATATCGTCACCTAAGTCGCCATCGCCCTGAGCGGAATCTGGATCATCCTTGCCTCTATCGGCTTGAGGGTCCTCGCCATCGGCGGAATCTTCGCGTTCATCTATGTCAGAGTTAATGATCTGCTGGCTTTCTTCCTTATCCAAAGAAGCCAAGAAGGCTTGGAACTCCTCGCTGATTTCCTCGCCGGTAGGCACAGCTTCCTCGCCGGGCATGATAGCCTGCGGGTGTTCCTTGCGGTAGCGCTCCATATAGGCGTCATACTGCTGCTCGAGTTGCTGAACCACGCTTTCTATCTCATCCGAGCCACCAACTTGTTCTTCCAGTTGGTTTTCTACGCGGGAAATATCAGCCTCGATGCTGCCCAAAGGAATATTGAGGTGCGCGGCCCGAGCTACCGAATCCAATAACTGGAACGTGGCTTGCGGGTAGGGCGAAGCCGCAAGATAATGCGGCACGTGGACGGTATATCCGGCTACGGTGCGCTGCTTATCCGCCAGTGCTTTTTCCAGATACAGTGCAGCAGAGCCGGGGACCATCATGGTGGAATCCATCGACAACATATGCTCAGTCAGACGGGAGGAAGTGCCATGCGCCGTGACCACCGTGGGGCGGGTGTGTGGAACTGGCATAGGTGCGGCATAGAGCATGATGGTGTCATTGATATTGAACTTTTCCACCAGCTTGACCACAGCAGTGGTAAAAGCCTCCCAGCGCATGTCGGGCTCTGGGCCAGACAGTAGTAGGAAGGTTTTGCCGGAATTATCGCGCAGGACCTTGATACCCAGGTCCATCGATTCAATTTCTAGCGCCCGATCCTTATCGATGGTGACGGCTGGCCGGCGCGAGCGGTAATCAATCAGCTCATCAGAGTTAAACGAGGCCAGTTGGCGGCCTTCCAAAGCTGCCTTCAAATGGTCCGCACTAGCCTCGATGGCCTGGCCGGCGTCTGCATAGCCGTGCATGGCAACAATCATGGTGGGGCCTTGTCCGTCACCGGAATCATCCCTAATCACCGGGGCTGGATACTCCAGCTCATACATGCGGCGATCTTCTTCGTGCATGTTGTGTTACCTCCTTGCTTTCTTACCTACCCCAACGCCGCAGGCGGGCTCAGTATTCCCGCGCGCACTGGGAGGTTAAATAACTGATTGTGCCCCAAATCGCCGCACATTGCCAGCGCAATCCCGGGCGGGGTGTGGACAAGCCGCCTGCCGACGCCCCCTCACCCCGCCTATCCCCAGATTCTTACCACTTCTCGATGCTTGTCCTATACATGGTTGCGCGCGTGGCTGAAGCTGGGGCCATGAACATCTCAACACCAACTCAGCCCATTCGTACGCCCGGCGATATCCTCGCCAATATCCCAGGAATTCTCGGATTCTTCCCCTCCGAATCAGTCATCCTCATCTCCATCCAGCCCAGCCCACGCGGATACAGTATGGGGCCGGTAGCCCGCCTCAATCTGAACGATGTCCCTGCCGCCTTGCAAGAAGTGATGGATGCATTTCACTGCGGCAACCCCGAAAGCATCTTTGGTTTCGTTCTCTCTCAACGCCAAGAAGAAGATTTATGGGATATCTTGCACTCCCTCTACCGCTTTCAGGATCGCTCTGGTGTGGGCATTGACGCTTGCTGGCTGGCCGAAGAGCTATCTACTGATACCGCCTACGACCTCATTTTTGGCCACGCGTCCGAGGACGGCGAGGGCCCGCTGCAGAATTGGATGGAAGGAACCATTCCCGCCATATCGACGAGCCACTCCATGCGTGCGTGCGTGAATAATGGCATGCTTCCTGAACTCAGCCGCAATGATTTGGTTCAGCGTTTTAAGGACCACAACCCATACTTTGGGAAAGAAGAAATTAGCGCAATGGAGCGATGCTGCAGAGAAATCGCCCGCCAACTGCGCGCCGGGCGCGGTTACCAAACTTCAGATCCAGTGCAGGTGGTCAAGCGCCTTATCGCTGATGTCCGCTTCGTGCTCAGTGAGGTGGAATCGCTGGAGGAGACTTTGGAAAATGAGGAATTGCTGTGTGCAGCAGCCATGTGGATGTCTACCACGTGGACCCGTGACCTAGTCATCACAGAGCTGGTGTCTGCGCCGTGGGAAGCAGGGGACCTCCTCCTAGCGGTGGCACGTACATTCCAGGGGTCCATCCGCTATAACGCCCTAGCCTTATACGCAGCTAGCCAGGTATCCCATGAATTCGGAATTTATGCGGGTCCGGCGCTTTCTGTACTAGTAGAAGAGGCGCCCCATCATAATTTGGGGCGCCTCATAGCGCAGGGGTATCGCAGCGGCATGGGAAGGCGGTTGGTCACGAGCCTCTGCCATGGCTGTGAGTTAGCCCGCGAAGCGGCGGGGCTTGGCGCTGATGCCCCGCAAAGTAGCTTCGGAGGCTAGGCCCGCTTCGCTGAATGTGCCTTATCACCTAGTTGGCGGGTGAAATTCCATGCATCGGTAACGATCGTTTCCAGATCCGTGCGGGTGGGGTTCCATCCGAGCTCCCGCTTGATCTTCTCTGAGGAAGCGATGAGGGTGGCGGGGTCGCCTGCGCGGCGCGGAGCCACCTCAGCAGGAATGTCGTGGCCGGTGACCTTGCGGCACATCTCAATGACCTGCTTGACGGAGTAGCCATCACCAGAACCCAGGTTGTAAATGCGGTGACTACCAGATTCATTGGATTCGAGAGCAAGCACATGGGCATCGGCCAGATCACGGATATGGATATAGTCACGCACTGGGGTGCCGTCTGCGGTATCCCAGTCATCACCGAACATGAAGATCTTATCGCGGTGGCCCAAGGCCACCTGCAACACGATGGGGATGAGGTGGGTTTCTACCTCGCGGTTCTCACCGATGTTTCCGTAGGCTCCAGCCACATTGAAGTAGCGCAGGGAGGTCGCCCCCAATCCATAGGCGTGGGCGAAAGAGGTGATCATGTAGTCGATGGCAAGCTTGGTTGCACCATAGGGATTGGTGGGCTGGGTTGGCATATCCTCTGTAATCGGCACTTGGTCCGGCTCACCGTAGGTTGCAGCGGTGGAGGAGAAGACGAGATTTTTGACCTCGTTATCCCGCATGGCATTGAGCAGCGTCAGGGTAGTAACGACATTGTGCTGCCAATACTCATCGGGCTTTTCCACGGATTCGCCCACCAACGAGCGCGCCGCGAAGTGGATGACACCCTCGAAACCACCTTCTCCCAGGACCTCGGCGGCCTTATCCGCCACGTCGCCCTCGACGACGCGGGCTGTTTCTGGAACGGCTTCGCGGTTTCCGGTGGAGAAATTGTCAATGATGGTTACATCATGGCCTTGTTCGACCAATACAGCGGCGCACACGCTGCCGACATAGCCGGCGCCACCGGTGACAAGAAGTTTCATGGTTATACCTCCACGCGCACTGCGTGCGCCAAGTCGTCGGAAAGCACGACGCTGCCGCCATCCGGTGTCGACAACGTAATCGTGCCGCTGTTATTGACTACCGATACCTTTGCTCCCACGCGGATTCCGGCAGCGGTGAGTTCCTGGAAGGTGCCATCATCAACCTGCAAAATCTCATTGACCTGGATGACGGTGGCGGAGACCTCATCACCATTGGGGAGATCGACTGCGCGGGTGCCCTGGTCCGGCTGCGGAGCATCGAAGCCCAGTGCAGACAGCGCCGGGATAGGGTTGCCGAATGGTGACCGGGTTGGATCATCGAGAACCGCGACCATGCGTTTTTCTACTTCTTCGCTCATCACATGCTCCCAACGGCAGGCCTCGTCGTGAACTTTTGCGATGTCGAGCCCGAGGACGTCGGTAAGCAAACGCTCTGCCAAACGGTGCTTGCGCATGACTGCGGTAGCCAGGTCGCGGCCCTTGTCCGTGAGATCCAAACTGCGGTCGGTACGCACGTGCAAAAGGCCGTCGCGTTCCATGCGAGCTACAGTTTGAGAAACCGTAGGCCCAGACTGCTCCAAACGCTCCGCGATGCGGGCGCGAAGGGGAGTAATACCTTCTTCCTCTAGCTCGTAGATGGTGCGTAGATACATCTCCGTTGTATCAACTAGGTCCCTCACGTGGGCATACCTTTCTGTGTGAATACAGTTTCGCGGCTAATCTCCCGACCAAGGACGGGAAAGCGCTTTCTAGACTCTGCAGTCCAGATTAGCCTACCTAAGCCCTTGCTCGCCGCGTCGAACTAAGCCGCTGCCTTTCTAACGCCAAACCCCGAGCCCGTGGCAGTATTGTGCCGAATGGACTCGGGGAGGGGGACTGGGCGCGGAGCGCTGCCAGCCCAGATTAAAGAGCGTACTCGCGCAGGCGATCGGCGCGGTTGCCATCGCGCAGCTTTGCCATAACTTCGCGCTCAATTTGGCGTACACGTTCGCGCGAAAGACCGAAGCGGCGGCCAATCTGATCCAAGGTGCGCGGAACACCATCATCGAGGCCGTAGCGCAGGCGAATTACGTCCTGCTCGCGCTTTTCCAAGGTGTCAATCACTCCGCGAATATCGGAATGACGCATGGAGGCTACGACCGCGGTTTCTGCATCGGTAGCTTCGGCGTCTTCAATGAAGTCACCCAAAGGAGCTTCTTCATCGGTACCTACCGGCATATCGAGAGAGACTGGGTCGCGTGACTGACGCAGCAGCATCTCAATCTTGTTTTCGTCAATGCCTGATTCTTCCGAAAGCTCTTCATTGGTAGCTTCACGGCCCAGGGATTGATACATCTCGCGCTTAATGCGGGACAGCTTGTTGACCTGTTCTACCAAGTGGACTGGGAGGCGAATGGTGCGAGACTGGTCAGCCATGCCGCGGGTAATTGCCTGGCGGATCCACCACGTGGCATAGGTGGAGAATTTAAAGCCCTTGGCGTAATCGAACTTTTCCATCGCGCGGATGAGGCCGAGGTTTCCCTCTTGGATGAGATCCAGCAATGGCATACCGCGGCCGGTGTAGCGCTTTGCAAGCGAAACCACGAGGCGCAGATTGGCTTCAAGCAGGTGGGAGCGTGCCTTTTTGCCTTCGCGGGCGAGGATTTTAAGATCACGCTTTTCTGCACGGGTGAGCTTTTCAGCGTTATTGAGCTTGTACTCCGCGTACAGTCCAACTTCGATGGCCTGAGCGAGTTCTACCTCATCTTCCGCGCTGAGCAGTGCGGTCTTGCCAATGCCGTTGAGATAAACACGAACGAGGTCGGCAGAGGGGTTGTCGTTGGTTTGGTTGCGGCGAGATCCGCGATCTACTTCCTGTTCTTCATTAGTAGTGGCAGCTGAAGCGCCCTTGGCGGTGGTGGCAGATGTCTTCGTCATAGTGAAGCCTCCTGAATTTGTCGCCGGTTTCACAAAGTACAACGGAGTCTTTAGAGATTTAGTTCCCAATGTGGAAAGAATTGATAAAACGCGGCGTTCCCCGTGGTACGACTCCACCTTTTCGGGGGAGATGTGCCACGGAGAACGCCGCGCTCTGCGATGGGGCAGGTACGTAGAAGTACTATCCGCGTACCTGTACGAGATAGCGGTAGATGGTGGGTTCGGAAACACCTAGCCGCTCTGCTGCTGCGGCAATTCCTCCCTTAAGAAGGAAGAATCCTGCATCCTCCAAATCTGAGACCACCTCGAGGCGCTCCTCGCGCTGCATGCGAGGGGCAGGGGTGTTTTGGTTAGAAATGGCGGAATCCAACATCGAGTCCAGAAGGTGTTCCACGTTGGAACGCAAAGACTCGCTGACTCCTTCCTTGTCCGCTTCTTCCTCTACCGGTTCCTTATCTGGAACTGGGTCTGGTACTGCAACGGGGCGGTTGGGTAGCTCAGTTTCACCTGGGTAGCCGCCGAAAGCCTTTGACTTATCGAATGCGGGATCATCGGCCTTGCCGATGAGTGCTGCGGCCGCATCGCGAATGTGTACCAATTCGGATACATCAACATTGATGCACAGCATGCCGCGCATATGCCCGGAGTCGTCTCGGATGAAGTAGCTAGAGGAGCGGCAAATCTTGCCTTCCGCATTGACGGCGCGGTAGCCGGTCATCATGGGGATTGCTGCGGCATCGCCCTGTTTCATAAACCATAGAGCGAAGTCGGTCACCGGGCCGCCAAGTTGCCGGCCGGAGATGTGCCCATTGGCGATGGCCATGATGGATTTATCGGGAACGTCGAGATCGTGGAGCACGATTTCGGTGTTGGGGCCCATTGCCTTACCGAGGAATTCGACGAGGGGAATATACTGCTCGAGGAAGTTTTCTTCGGAGGCACTGCCGCTAGGAAAATTCATTAGCTGAAGCATGTCCTTTAATTCCTGTCAGGTTATAGCGAAGGTACCACACGGAAGCGACTCGGTGGAAGAAAGGGAATAGTCCGAAGAAAGCCGGGTGAACACTAGCGGCTTAGCGCTGTGCTCACCCGGCTCATCGCTTCATTACAGGGTGGTCTTTATCCACACACCGGGACTGGTGGGTGAACTGCTAGGGCCAGACCACCTTGTGAGGTCTCCCTGTACTTGGCATTCATATCCTTACCAGTCTTGTACATGGTCCAGATGACTTCGTCCAAAGAAACACACGGCTTGCTCTCACGCTCTAACGCCATGCGAGCACTGGTGATGGAGTCGACCGCAGCAACGGCGTTACGCTCAATGCAGGGTACCTGAACCTGTCCGAGGACTGGGTCACAGGTCAAGCCAAGCTTGTGTTCCATGCCAATCTCAGCTGCGATGCATACCTGCTCTGGGGTAGCGCCCATGAGCTGGGCGAGTCCGCCGGCAGCCATGGAGCACGCCACACCAACTTCACCCTGGCAGCCGACCTCAGCGCCAGAGATGGAAGCGTTCATCTTGTACAGGGAAGCAATCTGGTTGCAGGCGAAGATGTAGTCAGCGAACATCTCCGTGGTAACTGGCTCGACAAACTTGTCGTAGTAAGCCAGGACTGCGGGGACGACACCACAGGCGCCGTTCGTAGGAGCGGTAACAACGCGGCCGCAGGCTGCATTCTCTTCGGAGATAGCCAGTGCAAACATGTTTACCCAGCTGAGGATGTTCAAACCATCGTGCGGTTCGGACTGCTCAAGACGACGCTTAAGGGCAGCCGCGCGACGCGGAACGAGCAGGGAACCAGGCAGCGGACCATCGGTGGAGGAACCACGCTTGATGCCGGTGTACATGACATCGCGAACCTTGCGCAGGTGCTCATTGACCTCCTCTTCAGAGCGCAGTGCCAATTCGTTGGCCAAGCCCAGCTCGGGGAGGGTCATATCGTTCTTTTCACACAGTTCGAGCATTTCTGCAGCGCTGGCATATGGGAAGGGGATATCAACCTTGACGTCCTGCCGCTTTGCAAAGTCTTCCTGCTTGACGATGAAACCGCCGCCGACCGAGTAGTAGGTCTTGTGCAGGATGTCCTCTTCGCCGGCGAAGGCGATAAGACACATACCATTTTCGTGCATCGGGAGGTATTCGTCGTGGAAGAAGAAGCCGCCGTCCTTGGGGAATTCTACCTCGTGGGTGCCGCCCAGCATGAGCTTCTCGCTGCTGCGGACGTTCTTCATGAATTCGGAGATGCCGTCGATATCAACGGTCTCTGGCTCTTCACCGGCCAAGCCGAGGAGGATGGCCTTGTCGGTGGAGTGGCCGATACCCGTGAGGGAAAGGGAACCGTAGACATTTGCCTGCACTCGAGTGACCTTGTCAAAGAGGTCTTTTTCCTTGAGCTCGTCTACGAAAGCCTTGCCGGCCTTCATTGGCCCTAGGGTGTGTGAGCTTGAGGGGCCGATACCAATCTTGAACATATCGAAGATGCTGATGAACATTGTTCTTTCCTTGAATCCTCTGCGAATTTCTCGTCTACGGCGGTGCTTAGAAGGCGTGGACGATGGAGTAGATGATGGTTGCTAGGGCGACGAGGCCCATGAAGAAGACGAAGTAGTTGGAAGCCTTGCCCTTGTAGCGCTGGAGAGCAGGAACCTTGTGGATAGCGACCATCGGGATGATGAAGAGCATGATGGCAATCGTTGGACCACACAGGGTTTCAATCATGCCCAGGATGGACGGGTCAGCCCAAGCGACAAGCCAAGCGGTAACCAGCATGAAGATGAGGGTGATGGTGTCGAGCTTGTGAGCAGACTGTGCGTCATCCTTGCTTGCGTTCTTGCTGCCCTTGACGATGAGGCCCTCGAAGCCTTCGGCTGCGCCGAGGTAGTGGCCAAGGAAGGACTTAGCAACTGCAATCATGGCGATGATAGGAGCAATCCACTGGATAAGTGGGGTATCGAAGTGGTTGGCCAGGTAGGACAAGATGGTGATGTTTTGTGCCTTAGCTTCTGCCATATCAGCCGGGGAGAGGCTCAGGGCGCAGGAGAAGACGAAGAACATAACCACGACGACCATGAGGATCTCAGCGCGGAGCAGGGTCTTGCGGGACTTGGCTTCTGCGAACTTGCCGTAGGTCTGGCGGCGGTCAACGGCGAAGGAAGAAATCATCGGGGAGTGGTTGAAGGAGAAGACCATAACCGGAACCAAGAGCATCAGGGTAACGCCCATGCCGTGACCAGAGGCTTCGCGAGCAACGTTTAGGTCAAAGGAATCGAAGAGTGCGGTGTTCCACTTCGGGATGAGGTAAAGGGAAAGGAGAACCAGGATGCCGATGAACGGGTATACCAGGTAGGACATGACGTGAACCACGACGTCCTTGCCCATGCGGACAATCAAGATGAGTCCACCAACGAGCAAGAGAGAGGTTAGCCAGCGGTACGGCGGGGTAACGCCGAGCTGGTGCTCCAGGAAGGAGTTGACCGTGTTGGTGATGGTGACTGAGTAAACCAGCAGGATGGGGTAGACCGACAGGAAGTACAGGATGTTCATGAGAACACCGGCCTTCTTGCCAAAGTGCTCTTCGACGACGTCCGTGAGGTCACCGTCTGGCTTGGAGCTGGACAGTACCAAGCGGGTCATTCCGCGGTGAGCCCAGTAGGTCATAGGCAGTGCTACGACCGTCATGATGAGCAGCGGGATGATACCGCCGATACCGGCGTTGATGGGGAGGAAGAGGACACCGGCGCCGATGGCGGTGCCGAACAGGGAGAGCATCCATACGGTGTCTTCCTTATTCCACTTCGGTGCGCCCTTCTGGCCATCGAAGGGGGTGTCGATGCCAGGAGCCGGTGCGGCTGTCTTGGGGGTTTCGGGCATTTCTGCCCTGTTTTCTGGGTGCTGGGCTGAATTGCGCCGCTTGAGTGAGTGGGACATTTTCTTTCCTACATCTAGTTGGTCGGCCGAAGCGTTTGGGCTTCTGCAACCGTGACTGAGAAAAAATTCTCATTCAACTTTGCGTTAGTAGGACCTTGAGAAAAGTTCTCTCATCCTGCTTGTCCAGCCCTTTTGCTTCGCTGTGCCTTCAGTATAGAACAGAAACTTGCAGGATGATAATAAATTATTGCACTACAGGTAGGGCATTTATCACTCTCGAAAAATTTGCAATCTGCCGTTCTTTATGGCTTGTTCCATATAATTTCACCGAGAGTGGCACCAGTCACAAGTGCTCTAATGAAAGTCCTGCTTAATACGTTTTGAGGATCGTTGGGGCGGGAGAAGGGCGCGCAAATTACGTCTCAACTAAAACGGTGAAAGGGCCTTCATTTACAGAAGAGACGCGCATTTTAGCCCCGAATTGGCCTGTTTCTACTGACACGCCGCGTTCCTTGAGGTGGTTGATAATCGTTGAAACAACCGGCTCAGCTTCCGGACCTGGCGCGGCATCCGCCCATGAAGGGCGTCGCCCCTTGGCAGTGCGACCATACAAAGTAAATTGGCTCACTACTAGTACCGGAGCTGCGGCATCGATCACCGAGACCTCGCCGTCAAGAATGCGCAGTTCTGCAATTTTGCGCGCCATTTTCTCTGCTCGAGGCTGCCAATCATCCATATCCTCGCGCGAGACGCCGACGAGCGCGAGAAGACCGCCGGTATCGGGACAATCAATGGCCCCGACGGTCTCTCCATCGACGGTTACTGTGGCCTCTGAAACTCGAGTCAAAACTGCGCGCACCGCTTACTTCTCCTTATCTATCCAGTGGGTTGAAAATGCGGTATCAGCTAAGGTTCGTTGAACCGGTGTCCAAGAGGAGATCTGCTGGGATAAGCAGACCGTGGCGGACCATATCGATGACTGCGGGGAGGGCAGCGGCGGTGAGTTCTTCCTCATCGAATCCGTGCGCCGCCGCATACAGCCCAATTGTCTCTTCTAGGTTCAGACCCTGTGGGTTGAGACCAGCGACAATTGCGGCAATGTGTTCATCTACCTCGTGGCTCCAACGCGGGCCGTCTGTGCGGGTTAGGCGCAAGGCGGCGCGGGTGAATCCCTGTCCCAAATCTTCATCTGGGGTGCTGATATCTTCGCGTGCCAAGCCGGGCCTTACTTGGAAGTGCTTTCCCTGCAGTTCTCCCGGCACAAGATCGCGCAGCCACGCCACACGGGCAAAGTATTCTTCCACTTCGGGGCCAAGCGGATCGCTGAAGGCCTGCGGCATTTCTTCGGCCAAGATATCTGCAGGCTCATCGTCACCGATGCGTTGAATAGCTACGAAACCAAAACCAATGCCGTTTACTTCGTGTTCCTGGAAATGTTCGAGCCAGGCGCGAGAGCGCTCTTGCCCCTCAGGGGAGCGAATATCGAGGGATTCATCTTCGAGCCAGGTGGACACATAAAGTGCGGGATCGGCAACGTCGCGCTGAATGACCCAGGCGGCGATCCCTTTATCCGGCAACCAGGAAGCAACGCGTTGCTGCCATGTTTCGCCACTGGTGTGTACCCATGCAGCCAGAAGGTGAGCGGTTCCGCCGGGCGTCAGGTGATCGGTGGCTTGAGAGACAACCAATTCACTGGCTCCGTCGAGGTTTAATCCGGAATCGCGGTAGACGTGGCCCACTTCGGGAAGGCCTACAACAAAAGGCGGGTTAGCTACTAGACGGTCAAAGCGGCGACCAGCTACGGGCTCAAACCATGACCCAGGGAGCAATTCCACTTTCTCGCTATCGCCAGTAGCGGCAATGGTAGCCTCGGCCAATTCCAACGCACGCTCATGCACGTCGGTGGCGGTAATCTTTTCAGCGCAATCGAGCTGCCCCAGCAATTGGACGCCCGAGCCAGTGCCTAGATCTAAAACGCTGCCCACTGGGCTTACTGGCGTGGATTGCAGCAGGGAGAGGCTTGCCGCGCCAACGCCAAGCACATGGTCTGGACCAGGTACGTGGTCGACCAAGGAGGCGTCGACGTCGGAGAAGATGAGACGGTTGGCGCCAACGATGGTGTGGGGGCGGATATCGAGGGCAATGTAGGCCTTGCCATGGGCGTCGGCAAGCGCAACATTGGCATCCAGCAACTGAGTAGCCAGGCGCGCGCCTACCGCCTCGCCCAAAAGCGTGGCCGGCAGGTGTTGATGCAGGAGGAAAAAGCGGATCAACAAGTCCATCTGAGATTCGCTGTGCGCGGCGAGCGCAACTGGTGCGGGTTCGCCGCGGAAGAGGGCCTCGGTAACCTCCGGACCTAGGTGCCCGGCTACGCCATCGGTAGTAAAACCTGCGGCGGTAAAGACGTCGGAAAGCTCAGGGGCCAGCTTGGCTAGCGCGGGGGCATCAAAGTCGGGGCCAAAAGCGGTCGTCATGTGGGCAGGAATCCTTTACTCTTCTTCGTGATCGATGATGTCGTGGTGTGCCTCAATGGGCCGGGCGGTGCCGCCGGATATCTGTGGGGCGTGGGCTTGGCTATAAAGCTGCCGGTTCATGGCTGGCTTGTACACGTTCTTTTCGCGCTTGTCTTTCTTTTCTCCCCGGCCGTTGCCAATTACCACGGCGATCCACGGGAGGGGAAAAGTCACGCCCACAACGATTGCGGCTAGCAGCCACCAATGCATATAGAGGAAAAAGCCGGCGATGAGCAAGGAAGGAACGCGCAAGAACTGGAAGATTCCGTACTGAATTTCGCGGCGCTTACGGTCCTGGCCAGGCGTGAGCTTGGCATCTGTGATGAGGTAGCGCTCTTTTTTGCCAAACAACCTAAACTCGGCTCCCCTCGCGCGCGGTAGTCATCCCTCGATATGGGGAAAGGGGCGCAGTGGCTGGCGTGCATGAGGTGTCCATGTTCTCCAAGGGTAGACGCATGACTCGCAAAGTTCGATGCCGATGCGGCAAAATAGAGGGCGTGACTACGACTACGAAGACAATTGAACGGCCAGATATTCGTGAAGACACTTCGACGACGGATAATGACACGCCGAAGTTCTTCCATTACGTCAAAAAGGATCACATCCTCGATTCCGCGGTCAACGGCAAGTATGTCGTTGCCTTGTGCGGCGAGACCTTCCCGGTGACCAAGCAGGCAAAGCCGGGTTCTCCGGTGTGCCCCGATTGTGAGCGTGTGTATAAGGGTCTGCGCCGCAAGTGAGGACTTTTAAAAAGACTAACCTTCGCGCTTGGCAGCAATCCGCCCTTGATAAATTCCTCGCCACTAAGCCGCAGGATTTTATGGCGGTGGCGACTCCGGGCGCCGGCAAAACTACCTTCGCGCTGCGCATCGCAACCGAGCTTATGGAGGACCGCACGGTCGAACGCGTTATCGTGGTGGTGCCTACCGAACACCTCAAGACCCAGTGGTCTAGCGCTGCCGCGCGAGTAGGTTTAGCGTTGGATCCTGCGTTTAGCAATTCTTCTGCTGTCAATCCCTCGATGGATGGCATTGTGGTGACCTATGCGCAGGTAGGAATGCACCCCTTCAAGCACCGCGCGGTGGCCTCTGCCCGGCGCACCTTGGTGATCCTGGATGAGATTCACCACGCCGGTGATGCCAAGAGCTGGGGTGATGGTGTCAAGGAGGCCTACGATGACGTTAACCATCGCTTGGCGCTGACGGGTACGCCGTTTCGTTCCGATGACTCGCCCATTCCCTTTGTTCAGTATGTAGATGACGGGGAGGGACACAAGGTCTCTCGCTCGGACCATACCTATGGCTATGGCGATGCGCTTGCCGACGGCGTCGTGCGCCCCGTTGTCTTCCTCTCTTACTCCGGCGAGGCCCGCTGGCGGGATTCGGCTGGCGAGGAACATGCCGCGCGCTTGGGTGACATTATGAATGCGGAGCAAACCGCCCGTGCGTGGCGCACCGCGTTGGACCCCAAGGGCGAATGGATCCCTGCAGTGCTGCAGGCAGCGCATACCCGGCTCATGCAAATGAGGCGCAATATGCCGGATGCCGGTGGCCTCGTGTTGGCGTCGGATACGACGACCGCACGCGCGTACGCCAAGATCCTCAAACAGCTGTCCAATACTCCGGTGTCGGTGATTTTGTCTGATGATCCCGGCTCCTCTGATCGCATTCAGGAGTTTTCTGAGTCCACCGATGAGTGGATGGTGGCTGTGCGCATGGTGTCCGAGGGAGTGGACGTCCCGCGCCTAGCAGTGGGCGTGTATGCGACGTCCGCATCGACCCCACTATTTTTCGCCCAAGCCATTGGCCGTTTCGTGCGCTCGCGCATGCCGGGTGAGACGGCGTCCGTTTTCCTTCCCTCGGTGCCTGTCTTGCTGGGCTTGGCCGAAAATATGGAAAAGTCCCGCGATCACGTTTTGGGTGAGGAAAAGCCGGACAAGGAGGGCTGGGACGATGAGCTGCTAGAGCAAGCGAATCAGAAGAAGACCGAACCGGACATGCTGGAGAAGTCTTATGAGTCGCTTGGTGCCGAGGCAGAGTTCTCGGGCCTGCTGTATAACGGTTCTCAGTTCAATACCGGGGATATGACCACCGATGAGGAAGCCGACTTCCTTGGTATTCCCGGGCTGCTCGATGCGGACCAGGTCAAGGATCTGCTGCGCAAGAAACAATCTGAGGAAATGGACCGCCGCGAAGCGGAGGAAAAGGCGCGACGCGCCGCTGAGGCCGAGGAAGCTCACCGTCGCAAGCTTTATGGCATGGAGTATGCCCCAGCTCCGCGGAAGAAGGCTGCGGAGGCTGAGTCAAGCGATACCGGAGTCGTCGACGAGCTAGGCCAGCTGCGCAAGGAGCTCAACACGGTGGTTTCCATTGCCGCGCAGCGCTCAGGGCGCCCGCACGGTGCGATTCACACCGAGGTCCGTAAGGCCTGCGGTGGACCGCCCACCGCGCTGTGCAACGCCGACCAGCTACGCGAGCGCATAGAATACCTGCGCAAGTGGTAGGTGTCGCGACGTGGTAGACGGTCATGGTCAAAGTCAAGGTCAAGCAAGGCCGGATTGGGACAGTACTCCAGTACCTTTCGTGCGGTGCATTCCTAGCCCGGTGCGCTCCTAGCGCGGAGTGCACCCAGCCCGGCCTTTTCTGCGCTCTACCAGAAAGCGATCGCCGTACAATGCGCAGCCAGCGTGGGTAACGTAGTTAAAAGCAATAGAACGATTAGCAATAACACGATTAAGGCTTTTGGGCTGCACTCAAGGAGGCCAATCGTATGACCACCCCGAACGATCCTCACACCCCGAGCAACGGAAGGAATCCCGACAGTACCGAAGGCGCGGTATACCCGGCCTTTGCCGGTGGCGGTGACGGATACGGCTATTCCCCGGCCGAAAAGAAAAGCGTGATTGCGGTGTGGGCTCTCGTTATCGGCATCATTGCGCTGGTGTCTTTGCTCCTAGTTGTTCCACCGCTGCTGCTGGGGCCGATTGGCATCATCGTCTCCATCATCGCATTGCTAAAAGGCAAGAAGCGACCAAAAGAGCTGCGCCGCGCCTGGATGTCCATCGCCGGCTTGATTACCTCAATTATCGCTTTAATCTTGTCCGTTGCTTTCTTAATTTACTTGTATACGCACATTGGTTGGACGATGACGCCTGACCCTGAAATGTGCGCGACCATCGAGGACCCAGCGCAAAAGCAAGCCTGCATGGAAGATTCCTTGAACGGTTCTACTCAAACTAGGCGTTTCCCAAACGCCGAATATCGCATCTGTCCACCCATGGCACCATCCATGTGGAGGTGCGCAAGACTTGCCGCGGCCCGACCGCCCACAAACTCGGCCACTCGGTAGTTGCCAGTGATTTCACAGGTTCCGTAAGTAACCTGGCCGAAAGCGATTACAAACGCATAAGTTATTAGACGCACATATTCGATAAAGAGCACGCAATTTGGGCTGCCTCAAGGAGGCCAACCACATGACCACCCCGAACAACCCAGAGAACCCGGACAACGCGAATAACCCATTTAGCAGCGACAGCACCGGCAAGCTGCCCTTCTACGGTGAGGCAACCTCCAAGGCCAACGAGGAGCACACCCACGACGCAAACAACTACGGCGTAGACAACACCGCTCACGACCACGCCTCCTACGGTGCTTACGGCACGAACGCAACCGCCGCTGGCGCCGACTACCCGGCCTACGCTGGTGTCGACAGCCAGCCGGCAAAGAAGAACGCAGTTGCTATCTGGGCGATGGTCATCGGCATCATCGCGCTGCTGTCCCTGCTGCTGATTGTTCCGCCGCTGCTGCTTGGCCCAATCGGCATCATCGTCTCCATCATCGCGCTGGTTGTCGGCCGCAAGCGCCCGAAGGAGCTGCGCCGCACCTGGATGTCCGTCGTCGGCCTGGTTACCTCTATCTTCGCCTTGGCCGGCACCATCGCCATCATGGCCTTCGGCGTGAAGATCCTCGGTGACACTGGCGCCGACAAGTGCCTGAACATGCAGGACCCTGCCCAGCAGCAGGCCTGCATGGAGGACACCCTGGGCACCGCACCACAGCAGTAGGGGAAATCCCAACACACTGCACTAAGCAACCCCCACGAGCCCCGACCACATATGTGGTTGGAAGGTACGTGGGGTTCTTAGTGTCACGTGGAAGTCGCACTGTCACTTGGAATCGGTAATGGCGTTTCCAAGCGGAACTAGGAGAGGGGATTAACCCTGTTTTGATAATTATTGAACGGTGTTCAAGATGCTGGGCTACGATACCTGTATGGCAGAAACCTTGACTGTGCTGATGAGCATTAAGATGCGTGCAAGCCTTGAGGGCAGGCATATCTCGGGTGCTGAACGCATCGTGGAACCACACCTTGTTCCTCGCGTGAGCTCAGAGCTTGCCACTCGTGCGTTGCGGCACGAGAAGGGCGTGCCGGATTCCATCAACATTGCTACGAGGGTGGTTGCAGTAAGTGACATTGCTCATGTAAGTGCCTTGAAGGTTAGTACACGGGACTGTGAGAACCCGGAGTCTGCACAAACGGTGATGATGGACGTGCTCGCTAAGGACAACCGAGTTTCCGAGAGCGCAGCCCGCCGAGGTATCGAGCTTCTGTACCGCACCCGCGATATGCGCGGTGCGAGCATCGTCTGCGCTGAAACCGGTGAGCGTCTAGACACTCATGGGCAACGTGGTGTTCGGGTGGGAACATTTGATTGGGCTGATTCCCCTCATGCAGAGTCGAAGAACCATCGGGCTGATGCCGTTGCTTTAGCATCCAAGGCTCTTGCTGCGCCGGGCATTGTCGCGGAAGTCTGTATTTCCGATGACCCGAGCTACACCACCGGTTATGTCGCGGTCGAAGGTTCCTATACGGCTTTGCGCAACGTCAAGGCTGAAGGCGGGAAACAAGGTGGACGTGTCTTGTTCTATTCAGGCGCACTTAGTGCACTTCCGGAGACAGAGCAGTGGCTGCGTGAAAAGCCTGTCCTTGTGGAAGGTTCTTGGCAATGAGCCTGGAAGACTGGGCATTCAGTTCCAATGCTTCGTGGTGTGAGCGTAGTCTGGAAAGAACCGAAAGGGTCATTAGCGGTAGTCAAAGTCCGCGCACCGTGGTCGATGGACGTGAAACGCTGCTTGCGGGATCGTCTGATTACCTGGGGCTCGGGACGAATCGCGCGCTTGCCGACGCGGCCCACGAAGCAACGCTGCGTGCCGGGGTGGGGTCAGGAGGATCGCGTCTTACTACGGGTACGAGTGACTATCACGTCGCGCTCGAGCGTGATCTGGCTGGGTTTGTCGGTGCGCCAGCAGCGCTCGTGTTCGGTTCGGGTTACCACGCCAACATGGGAGTAATCCCTGCGCTTGCTGCAGCTGCGCGAGATTGTGGCGAGAGACTTTCTATTTTCTCTGACGCTGATAATCATGCGAGCATCATCGACGGCATCCGGCTGGCCAAGTCGAGCTACCAAGGGGTCCGGTCATCTGTTTATCCGCACCTCGACGTGAAAACCTTAGAAGAGCAGCTTGCTGCCGATGCATCGGAGCGCCGATTGATTGTGAGTGACGGCGTATTTTCCATGTCCGGCGAGCTTGCGAATCTCCATGCGCTTCAGGAACTTGCTCAGGATTACAACGCCTGGTTGATGATCGATGATGCGCACGGGATCGGCACACTTGGCAGAAATGGACGCGGCGTTTGTGAGCATTTCGATTTGCCCTTGCCGGATATCTATATCGGTACCGCGAGCAAAGCCTTAGGGGTGGCGGGCGCTTTCGTCGCGGGCAGTGAGCCACTTATCGAGCTATGCCGCCAACGCTGCCGTAGCTATATCTTCTCAACGTCCATGCCGCCATCGCAAGCGGCTGCTATTAGCGCGGCGTTAGCTCTCGTTCCTTCGCGAGTGCAACGGCTTGCCCGCGTCGTACACAACCTTCGGCAGCGTCTGCGGGCGAACGGATGGAAAGTGGTGGACTCGCCCGCGCCTATTATCGTCTTGCCGGTAGGCGCTGAGAACGCAGCTATGGAACGTGCGGCACAGGCGGCTGAAAGGGGAGTAATTGTTTCTCCGATCCGCTATCCGTCGGTACCGCTCGGACAGGCTTTGCTAAGACTTACAGCTCATGCCGACTACTCCGAGGGTGATATTGCGCTCATTGTCGATGCCGTAGGCCCCGCGCCTCAATAGTGTGACCGCGGCGCTCACCACAAAGTAACCATGACGATGAGAGTTAGTTCCATCAGTGCTGCCTGCCAGATGATGTGATGGCCGGAGGCACTAAACCCTGGGGCGGTAAAGATGTTGAGAAACTCTTTGGTTAGCAGCGCTACGACTATTACGGCAAAGCGATGGCGCAGACGGCGTGGAAGAGGATGGAAAACTGCGTGAAGCCTGGCGTCTTGCGCTCACGCACCATGGATTTCACGAGAGGGACGGTGCCCGAAAAGCACGACGCAAAGTCTTCTCCTATCCGCTGCAATGCCGGCAGGAGGTATTTCGGTGGTGCATCAGATACAACACACAGCTCCGGCACTCATGGTGCGGACAGATATCGCCCGATGTCTTTGAAGCCCAATCTATTACACTGACCAAGGCGGCATAACTGCCCTCACCTTGTCTACTTTGCAGGGGTCACGCCCTGGCGTAGCCGTGACAAGTTATATTTAGTCCAGTACAGGCGACCACTTTCTCTGCCCTGTAAGTTCCCTTTTCGCTATCTAATTCACAGAGGAACCTAGATGTCTAAACTCAGCGTCGATCAGAAGTCCGTTTCGGCACTTATTAATCAAACCACTACGACGAGCTTTCTCATTCCGGATTACCAACGCCCGTATGCATGGACTGAAGACGAATGCGCAACGTTGTGGGACGACATTGAAGCGTTTTGCATTCCGGAGGGTAACGCAGACGCGTTTGACCCCAGCGATGAATATTTTCTGGGGCCGATTGTTACTTTCCGCAATGATGCAGGGCAATTGGAAGTCATTGATGGTCAGCAGCGTCTAACGACGCTTATGCTTTTGCTGCGTGCGTTCTACGAGAAGTTCCAGTACATGCAAGATCCGAACTCGAAAACCACCTTCCGCGAGATTGCTCAATGCATTTGGCGTACTACTGAGTTTGGTGATCGCATTCCTGATCAGCTGCGCATTGATTCAGAAGTAGCTTCTGATGACGATAAGGATGAATTCCGTTTTATCCTCAACGAGGGGAAAATTCCCGACGGTGCGCACAGCGCGTATGCGAAAAAGCTACTCCTATTTCGAGTGGCGTGTTGATCGGTTCATCAACGAATATCCGTCATACACAGCGCGGTTGGCTAACCGAATTCTCAAGAAAGTTATTCTTCTGCCCATCGAGGCCGAGTCACAAGACACGGCTCTTCGGATTTTCTCGACACTGAATGATCGCGGCCTGCCACTGGCAGACGCTGATATTTTTAAGTCGCAATTCTATAAGTACTTCACCGCAAAGAACGAGAAAGAGGGATTTATCGAGCGGTGGAAAGCGCTTGA
Source organism: Corynebacterium sp. MSK071 (assembly GCF_030232125.1). NCBI lineage: Bacteria > Bacillati > Actinomycetota > Actinomycetes > Mycobacteriales > Corynebacteriaceae > Corynebacterium > Corynebacterium sp. MSK071. The sequence goes on from NZ_JASPJA010000003.1 coordinate 244,542, forward strand.
AGAGACCGCTACACGTGTGTTCTCGCATACCCGTGGAAATAACAATCCCATGGATGAGCTTTTTACGCGGTACATGTATTACCAGCGAGCATTGAAGGGAATCAGGACAACTACAACGGAAGGCCTGCGTGACTTCTATGAACGTGATTCCTATGCGTTGTTGAAGAAAGAAGAATCGCTTGAAGACCTTGAATCCCTCGTTGCCTTCTGGGACAGAGTCGACCAGCAAGAAGAGTTTTCGGAACGCGTCAATAAACGCCTGTATGTCTTGAGCTACGCCCCGAACAGCATGTGGACCTATATCGTCTCCGTGTACTTCCTCAAGAACCGTGACGAGAATGGGAATCTCGAAGAAGAAAAATTCTTCGACTTCCTTGCTCTTATAACTGGCTTCATATTTGCTTATGCCGTTCACCGCCCCGGTGTCAACGCACTTCGAACGCCTCTGTTCCCCGCGATGATTTCAATCGTTAACGACGAAAAGGTAACTTTCGAAAATTATCGCTTTGATCGCCAGCAGTTGATTGAGCAGTTGAATTCCTTCACGTTCAGCAACAATCGCCCGATCACTAAGTCCATGGTCCTGTGGTGGGCGTTTGAACAGCCCAGTCAGACCGTGCTGGACAATGATACGAAGCTCGAGATTGAACACATCTACTCTCGGGCCCGAGCAAATAAGGAGAATTCCCTTTCGTCGAAGGGATTGCTTGAGTCGCTGGGCAATAAAGCCTTCCTCGAAAAGAATATCAATATTCGGGCTTCTGACTACCGTTTTGAGGACAAGACTCGCTACTACACCGGCTACACCACAGCGAATGGCGTCGAGAAGGCCGGAACGAAGAATCAGGAGCTTCAATCGATCGCAAGCCAGCAGGAAGATTTCACCGAGGAAAACATCGTCGAGCGAAAGAGCGCCATTATAAATGGGCTCATCGATTACCTCGACCAGTGGAATTTGATCGAGAACTAGGACAATCGCGCTCGACGACCTCGTCAAGGTCATCCGTGAAGAACCCCATTGGGTATCCTTAATTCAAAGGTTCCGCCCCGCCAGTAAGAGCCCTCGGTCTTTACCACCGATGTGGTCAGGCGGGGTGGTCGTTGTTTAGGGGCTCTTCCGGAGGAGTCACAAAAGTGACGAAAGGTGTGCGCGCTCGGAGCCGCGAGGTGACAGCAAAGACGATATGAAGAGGTTAGTATCAACAACCAGATGCAGCTTTCTGTGTGCTGCTATCTGCTGAAGCTCTTCGGTCACTTACCTGCTCCCAAGGCGGTACGGATCCTCTTTTCCATTCGCATAGTGGCGAATTCTTCATGAGCAAACGCTTCCGCAGCATCGGGATCAAGGGGCTCAGATTGAGCATCGATTGTGCGGAGAAGCCGACGGTAGGCTGCTGTAGCAAGTTCGTTGTCGCTAAGTCCTTCGACAGAGGCGGCAGACTTTTGAGCGTTTTCAAGAAGACGCTTACGTGCTGCATCTTTACGATTCATGGCTCTGTCCACCTTTCCTAATCGGCGAAGGTCTGAGTCAAAAGTTAGAACTTATTTTATCTGGCATTACGACATACAGCTAGCCTCGGCCAGCCACCTGCGTGTGCGAGACATACGCTGTCTCGCCGAGCAGATTTGGTGGCCTTGAAATGATTCTTTCAGAGACTAAAAGAGGAAGCGCCCGCGCTGTACTGAGGCGCAGGCTCAACCCCGGTTAAATCGATGGCACGTCCCCCAGGGCTACTTATCTTCGCCAACCTCCCTGATTCCTTGCACGATTCGTACAGTCTCCACCGCCACACGCGTGACCTTCGCAATGAGGTCCACGATGTACCGCGGATTTCCCACCTCGTCAGCCCAGTCGTTGGGGTCGTTGATGATTCCCGATGCCTTGTCCTTCTTTACCTTGTACCGGTCGATAATCCACGCCAGCGCGGACCGCGAGCCGAGCATGTACTCGTCCGTCTCCGCCGGGATATCGCGTACGGTCACGGACTTGTTGTAGACGAGAGTCGTAACGTCGTTGACGTTTTTACCCGTCTCTGGGGCTTTCTTCTTCGCCCACTTCATCTTCTGCACGCGCCAGGTCTCGCGGTCGTTCTCGTCCGCCGATGCCTTCACCTCCACCGTGACCGGCCACGGCTCCACGTCCTCGTAGTTCACGTGCAGATCCATGAGCTCCCGGCCGGCGGCAGCCAGCTGGTCGAACCGCGCCCGCGACGTCGGCGTTTCGATATGCGGCAGCATCTTCTTCAGGTCCGCGGCGTACTTCTCTCGGTACCCGGGGTCGTGCAGCTGTCCGTAGACGAAGTAGAAGATGTCGTCTTTCGTCACCTCCGAGCCCAGCGCCTCGCGGTAAATCCCAAGAATCTCGTCCGTGATGTTGTCCACGCGTCGGTATCCATCGAGGACTTCTCCTTCCGTACCGGGCTCCGAGCCTTCCGATGCCGCCATCCCAAAGTCCAGCTCATCCTCCGGCGCCTCGATGGGTTCCCAGGTCCAGCGAGGGAAGAATTGGCCTGCATTGGAGCCCCACATGGATAGGTCGAAGAGTTTATCGGTTGCGAGTACCGAAAAAGGTTTTGCGCTGCCGGGATTAACAATGTAGAAGCCAAAATTGCTATTTGTAGGAGTCGGAAACAGATGCGGCAGTTGATAGACCATGTCATTTACGGGTTGGTGGAAATAGGCGAATTGAACATGGAAAGGTCGATACAGCGATTTCATGATGCGGCTCGCATCAAAGCTGATGATCTTATTGCCCGCCAGCTGTTGTTTAAGACTGCGATTCCAGGAGATCTTGGATAGGTCAGCATATTCTGGACGTTTGGCAAGGAATGCATTGACGTCAGTCTCGCGGGGTTTGGTAATTCTTGCGCTTTGAATCCAGTCCCTAAACTCGCCGCGCGCAGCATCGTAGGTCGTTATTAAAGTCTGCATTTGGCTGGTGACAGCTGAAGGCGTTGACCCATAGCACCACGAATCACGGGCAGTCTTTAAACCTGCAGAGAAATTTTTGAAGATTGCTGGAATGTCATCTGAGTTCTTGTCGCCTAGGACAGGCCACGTCTCGAAGTCTTCATCGCGCTGATTGAGCCAGTCTCCGTAAATATTGGGGTCAATAATTTGCCAATCGATGTTGTCGAATGTGGAGCGATCAACAATCGCAAGTTTTTCGTCTGCACTGAGGTAGTCGCCAATATCGCGGTAGTGGATACAGACATCGTCGGGGATTTCCCGCTTGACTGCAATGATGATCGCGATAGTTGTGCGTCCGCCGTCACGGAAGACGTTGCCTGCTTCTTGTCGGCGAACGTCGCCTGCAGTACGAGCATTACCGCGAAGGTTGTACACGTAAATGTCGCTGAGTTCGTCGTCTAGCGAAAGACGCACGCCGTCGGCGGTGTTGCCATCGATCCATCCGCCGTTGGACACGAATGCCATGACGCCGTGTGTACCGATTCGGTCGATGGACCAGCGGAATGCACGAAGATAGGAGTCGTAGAGAGAGTTCTTGTTCGTGGCTGAGGAGTTCCGGGCAAATGTTTCCTCGATGCGCTTGTCGAGCGTCGGGTACTTCAGGTTCGCGTTGTTATCGTTCGCGCTCGTCTGGCCTACGGAGTAGGGCGGGTTGCCGATGATGATGTTAATTGGCGCATCAATCTGCCGCTGGATGGCTGCGTTATTTTCCTTGAAGACCTTGAGGTCGAGAATGTCGCCTTCTTCGTGGATCTGGAAAGTGTCCGCGAGTGCGATGCCGTCGAACGGGATGTAGTCGGGATCTCGTTCTTCGTTGCGCTGGGCACGCTCTGCTTGGAGTGCGTTATACGTCGTTTCGATGTTGACTGCGGCGACGTAGTAGGCGAGTAGCATGATCTCAGTGGCGTGGAGCTCGGTCGCGTACTTGCGGGCGAGGTCGTCGGGTTCGATGAGACCCGACTGGAGGAGACGGACCATGAACGTGCCGGTGCCGGTGAAGGGGTCGAGGATGTGGACGCCTTTGTCGGTAAGGCCCTTGCCGAAGTGCCAGCGGGAGATTTGATCGGCGGAGCGGAGGATGAAGTCGACGATTTCGACTGGAGTGTAAACGATGCCGAGGGCCTCGGACTGTTTCTTGAAGGCTTTGCGGAAGAATCGTTCGTAGAGGTCCTTGATGACTTGTTGCTTGCCGGATGCGGAGGATACCTCGGAGGCGCGCACGCGCACGGACTCGTAGAACTTGGTGAGGGATTCGGTCTCGGATTCGAGCTTGGCGTCCGAGAGTGCGTCGACCATGCGCTGCATGACGCGGGCGACCGGGTTGTGCGCGGCGAAGTCGTGCTCGGTGAAGAGAGCGTTGAAGACCGGGGCGGTGATGAGGTGCTGTGAGAGCATGCTGATGGCTTCGTCCTCGGTGATGGAGTCGTTGAGGTTACCGCGTAGTCCCTCGATGAAGACCTCGAATTCCTTGCGGATGGTGTCGTCCGCAGCATTGATGAGTGCCTTGATGCGAGCGATTTGTGCTTCGGCGATAGTGGCGACATCGTCAGCCCAGTCTTCCCAGTAGGTACGCGTGCCGACCTTGTCGACCAGCTTGACGTACATGGCCTCTTGCCAGGCCTCGAGGGAGAACAGCGTCATTTGCTCCGCGGTGAGTTCCTGCTCGCTGGAATTTTCGGACTGGCCGGTTGGGGAGTCATCGGAAGCATTGAGCTTCTTCTTGGTTGTGGCCGGATCGTCGTCGGCAGGCTTGTCATCTGGCTTCGGGTTCGGCACGGGCTGAACATCGATGGGAAGCTCGACCTTCTCGTTGAGCGCAATCGAGTTGACCTTCGCATTGAAGCGGTCATCGTGGGCGCGCAAGGCGTTGAGGATCTGCCAGACCACGCGGAAGCGCGTGTTGTTGTTGAGGGCCTGGGACGGGGAGACTCCCGGCGGAATGGCGACGGGCAGGATGATGTAGCCGTAGTCCTTGCTTTCGGCTTTGCGCATGACGCGGCCGACGGACTGGACGACGTCGACCATGGAATTGCGCGGGTGGAAGAAGATGACGCTATCGAGGGCGGGGACGTCCACGCCCTCGGACAGGCAGCGTGCGTTTGTGAGGATGCGGGTCTCGTCCTCGGGGATGGAGGACTCAAGCCACGAGATCTTGTTGCCGCGCTCGAGGGCGTTCATAGTGCCATCGACGTGCTCAACGGCGACCTGAAGATCGATGTTAAGCATGCTTACGTCATTGCTCGCCGCGTGGTCCTTGAGCTGCTCTTGGTACTGGCGGATGAGCGTGGGGAAGGTCTCCTGGATGGTCTTCGAAGCCTTGATGTCCTTGGCGAAGGCGACGGTACGGCGCATGGGGTGGGCGTTCGCTTCAAAGCCGGACTTGGTGTCTTGCTCGGCGCCGGAGCGCTTGGCCAAGCCGTTCCAGGCGCCAATCATGGCGGAGGCGGTGGTGAGGTTGATTTCGTTGGTGGGGTTGGCGGCTAGGACGTCGGCGGCGATGTCTTCCTCGACCGTCATGACGAGGACCTTGTAGTCGGTGAGTAGACCCTTGTCCACGGCTTCGCCGAAACCGAGACGGTAGAACTCTGGACCGTAGACTGCCTCGTCATCCATGGAGGCGAGCTCGGCGGAGTGCTCTTCGGCTTTGCCCTTTACGGTGTCGTCAAAGAGTCGGGGAGTGGCCGTCATGTAAAGGCGCTTGTTTGCCTTTATGTAGTCTGCGTCGTGAATTCTCACGAAGTTTGAGGCGTCTTCGCCTGCGAGGGTGACGCCGGTGGTGCGGTGAGCTTCATCGCAGATGACGAGATCGAAGTCGTCCATGCCGAGCGTTTGAGCCTCGTGGATGGCTTTAATGGACTGGTACGTGGAGAAGACGACATTGAGGCCTTTTCGGCGCTTGCCCTGCGCGGTGCGCTCGGCAATGTCCTTGCCGTTGGTAGAGACCGGAACCTCCAAGTCATAGGAGGCAATGTCTTCAGCCTTCTTGGAGACCTTCGTATCCGAACAGACTGCGTAGGACTTCAGAGGCAGGTGCTCCTGGTTCTGTGCGGTCCATTCTTTTAACGTCTGCGAGAGCAAGGAGATGGAGGGAACGAGGAAGAGGACTCGGGCACGCCCGCCGTTGTTTTCTGCATACTGCTCCGCCAGACGCAGGGCGGTAAACGTCTTTCCCGTACCGCACGCCATGATGAGCTTTCCACGATCGTGTGTTTCAAAGCCTGCGATAGCCTTCGAGATCGCTTCTTGCTGGTGCGGACGCGGGGAGAAAACCTCGCGACGGGTGAGGTTAATTTCGATCTCAGAACCCGGGAAGGTCACATCCCAGTTGATAGGGGATTCTGCAATCGCTGCCGTGCCGATACGGTTGGTCGGGATGAGCTGGTGCTCCAGCATCGCTTCAGCATTCTTTGACCATCGCTCCGACGTGGAGATGATGATCCGCTGTGCGAAGGATTCTGTGCCCTTGTCTGTAGTAAACGAGTGTCCGGATGCCTCAAAGAAGGAATCGAGGTGACGCTTCTGAATATAGGTATCCGGCTTGTAGAACTTGCACTGGATGGCAACCCACGCGTCGTCATCGGCGCGCCGGGCAACGAGGTCGATGCCGGTGTCTTGCATACCGCCGTTGAACTCCCAATCGCTCCAACGGCTGACTTCCGAGAACTGCTCCTGGAGGACGGGATCGGTTCGGAAGTAGTTGACCATTAATTTCTCGAACTTAATGCCGTACGAGCCTTGAGGCTGATTTTCACGGAGCTGGGTTAGGACTTCACCAAAAGCAGGCATGGTGTCCATTATGGACTACACATGAGTTCTCCACTTCCAAATGGTGGCGATGTTGTACAGCCGGGGTGGATGACTTGAGTCATTAGTAGAGCCCTGCATTCCTCATCATGCTCTGCCGTGTTTGAGAGATGAGGTAGGTGCTCAAAGGGCGGCCGGAGAGGATGGCGGCATCGTAAAGATAGTTGTGGAGGGTATCGGTACGCGAGAGCGGGGGCTGGTGCGTAAATCGAAGTCACGTTGGATCTGGGCGATTACGAATGGCACGGCGATGATCTCGGAGACCGCGATTAGAAGTGCGGCGACGCCGCGCTCCGCTGTGGCGTTGGTCGAGCTAAATTGCTTTGGCTTGGCGTGGGCTAGGGCGCTGAGTTTGGTGTCCTCAGTGGGGAGAAGGGAATCCGTTAAGCTGCCTTCGGATGTGGGCGGGGCGTCCTGCGACTTCGTCAGTCCAGGTGACGAACCTGGTGAGGACGCGTGGGAAGCACCGGAGGAAGGAGCCACTGGCCATGACTTTGCGGGCTACGAGGAGCAGAGCCATTTCCACACGCAGTAGGGACCAGTGGTAGAGGTCGGCCATGGTGTAATTGGCTGTGATGTTGAGTGAGACATCGACTCGTCAATTAACTATATTCAATGAGAAGTGTTTGTAGCGTAGGACGGAGTACTGCCGTGGCCGAGGTAAACCAAACAGTAGTCGACTGTACAAAATTGTCGTCTTTGACGTTGTCGTTTGATTATGCTCCAGAAAAACGAGTCCTTCTTCCACTATTCACACGAGAAGATAAGAACAAGAAGAAAACAACCTTCAAATCTGGGGCTGCGATTGTTTATGCAGAAAACGGGAGCGGAAAGTCAACAATCGCTAGAAAATTAACAACCCCAGGAGCAGACGTTACGTTTTGCGATCAAAGCGGAAGTCGATTGGACGTTGAATCACCAGAGAACGTTTACGTATTCGATGACGCTTTCATTCAGAGAAATTTCCGGTTTAGAGACACTGAACAGCTTGAGCCGATCATCCTCCTAGGTCCGCAGGCAAACCTGCAAGATGAAATCGATGAAACGGAAGCAGCTTTGGCTCGTGCGCGGCAAGCGGAAGTGATTGCCGAAGAGAGCTGGAATTCGAAGGAAAAGGAAGGCGATGCGGCGTATAAAGCACTGAAGAAAGTACTTCAAGCAAGCAAAGGCGAGGAACCAAAGAAGTCCTGGCAAGGGCGAACATCACTAATCGCACTGGACAATAAATCGACGCAGCTGCGTTCAAAAGTTATTAAAAAGATAATTGGGAAAGATAAAGCTGAAGGTAAGACTCAAGGGGAGTTGGAGGTTGAATTTTCCGACCTCGTAGAGCAGCTAAACAAACTGTATTCCTCTGACCGAATTTCATGGGTAGTACCTCAGGCACCTCCGCAGATCAACATAAAACAGATCGAAAATGTAGCATCAGAAATCTCGGCTCCTGAGCTTGATTGCGATGCAAGAGCACTTGACGCCAAGGTTTTTGAAGCAAGTTTGGGAAAGCAAACCCTAATTGCGCGCTTTGAAGAATTGGTTGAGGCTAGTGCAGAACATTGCCCACACTGCTTCCAAGATATTTCCTCCGACTTTCGCCAACAATTAGCGACCTCATTGATGGCCCAAGTTGAGCGAATCGATCAACAAAAGTCGATTGAGAAGCTGAAGAGTCTCAAAGTTGAGGAACAGCTTGAAAGTCTAGTGCTTCCCGAAATCGCCTCTGCGGGTGACGAACAACTGGAGTCCGCGGCTGCTGCTCACGAACAGTATCAGGACCAGTTACGGCTCATAAATGAAGCGATTGATGCGAAAATCGACAACCCTGCCTCCGTGTTTTCAATCAGTGAGTTGGAATACACCGATGCATGGAAAAAGAGAAATGAAGCTCTGGAAACTGTAGGGCTGCTTGTGGAACGACATAATAAGCAGTTCAACAACATTGCTAAGCTTCAAGCAGAAGCGGCCGAGCTTAATATGCAGATTGCGCGAGCTGAGGCTGCTGCTGAAATTATTGCCTATGAGAAAGCCGATGAAGACCGAGAAGCTGCATCTAAGACTTACACCTCGGCAAAATGTAAGACGAGAGAGCTGGCTGAAAGTCTAGGTGCGCTTCGTCATAAGCTGAGCAATACGGAAGACGCAGCAACAGAGATCAATGCGCTTCTGCAGCTGGCTTTTGGAAAGGACACCATTAAACTGGAGTCTGTTATTGGTGGAGGGTATGTAGTGTCAAATCGCTCACGAGAACTCCAACCCGGAAATCTCTCTACTGGTGAGCAAAATCTGCTCGCGTTATGTTACTTCTTTGTCAGCACTGCTCGACATAACCGATTTGGCGATAATCTGAAACAAAACTCCTTATATGTGCTCGATGATCCTATTTCGAGCTTCGATTCCAAGAACAAGTATGGCGCGTTGTCATTGATTCGTCAGATTGGTTCTAAGATGTTCGAGAAGATGAGTGAAGCCAAACTATTGGTTCTTACGCATGACATCGCGGTTGCTAATGATCTGTCACAATGCTTCAAAGATATTGTGGACGATCGAGTATTGAGCTGGACTCTAGAAGAAGGAACATTAAAAAGCGTTCATTTTGACAGAATCGATCAGTATAAGAAGTCGTTGCGAGGAATGTTTGATGCAACAATCGGTGGCGAAAACTCCATTGTGCTGCCCACTTCCAACGAAGTCCGCCGAGTCTGGGAAGCTTTTACTACTTTTCATTTGGGCGAGCGGTTGACCACGGCGGCAGCATCACCGGCAGTGCGTAGTTATTTCGCTTCACGTGGCGAACAATATGTTCAGTTCTTAGATCATTATGCTGGAAGAAATTTTCTAAACCCGGATTCTCATTCGGAATTTCAGCTTCGCAACTTTGATTTTATGCTGCTTCCGACTCTTTCAGAGCCAGATTTTCGACGATATGTAAGGGAAATGCTGTGTCTGATTCATATCATTTCTCCTGCGCATATTCCTGGGCGTCTGAGCAACGGCGAAGCCGGTTTTGTCAAGATTAAGAAGTTGCTTGATGACGAGGTCATCGCAGAAATTGGAGCGCCCTTAACATCAGCTCCGGGCGAATGTTGAATAATGCGGCTGTGATGACGTCGAGCAACTATCGGGGACCGTCGTGATCCACTAATGAGACATAGAACTCCAGCTGGGTCGTGCTGTCAAGGGGTGAATGCGCCACTTCGACCGGGAGGTAGTTGTGACGCGTTGGACTCCGAAGGATGTTAAGGA
>NZ_JASPJA010000040.1:0-1049 GCF_030232125.1 Corynebacterium sp. MSK071
GACCAGATTATGGGCAATGTCAACAAGTCCATTGAGGGCACCTCCTTCCTCATGGGTGATACCGCCCAGGTTGCCTCCGTCATGCTCAGCTCTGGTATTAAACCCGGCCAAGAACTTCAGGACACGCTTAGTCGTGTTGCTGACTCTGCTGCCCATTCGGGTGTGTCCATGGGCGAGATGGGGTCAATCTGGTCGAAGGTTGCTGCCCGTGGCCACGTTGACGGCGAGGTTATGGCTCAGTTGATGGACCGAGGAATTGGTCTGCAGCAAAAGCTTGCCGACCAGATGGGCGTGACTAAAGAAGAAGTCACCGACATGATTAGTTCGGGCAAGGTCTCATTCGAGGACTTTTCTAACGCCATGAACGACATGTTCGACGGAGCTGCCCAGAAGCAACGCGAAACATTCAAAGGCTCCTTCGACACCATGAAAGCGTTCCGCTCTCAGGTAACTGAGCAATTCGAGAAACCATTTTATGATGGCTTGATTCCCGTCTTTAATGCGATGTCTGAGGGCTTTCAGCAAATTAAGCCAGTGGTGGGAGAATTCGCAGAAAATCTATCTGAAAAGATTACCCCTGTCTTTGAGCATTTGGCTGATGACGTCATCCCGAAAATGTTCGACGTTATCGAGAGCATTGATTTCAATTCAATCATTGACTCTTTGTCTCCTTTGCAGGATTTAGCTAGTCAGGCTGGTCCATATGTGGAGGAGTTGGCAGATGCTGCTTTACAGCTTGTCAGCGCCATTGCGCCTGCTTTACCTCCGATTGTCGGCGCTTTGGCTGCTATTGCTGTGGGAAGTCTTCCTATAATCACTGATTTGATTCGCGTAATCACTCCCATTATTTCCGGTGTCATTGTCCCGACTATCGCCAAGCTTGGCGACGAAATGCAAAAGCACCCAGGATTGGCTGCTGCGGCTGCTGGTGGGTTTATGACGTGGGCTAAGGTTATTGCACCTATTACTCGTGGGTTTAAGGCGTTTAAGGCAGGCGGCGACATTATCGCATCATTCGGGCCGAAGTTGGGCCCTGCGATAAAGGGGTT
>NZ_JASPJA010000041.1:0-920 GCF_030232125.1 Corynebacterium sp. MSK071
TCGGGATCGTTTCTCCATCGAGTTCATTTGCGAGACGTTAAACACCCACCGTGTTGGCGGTTTCATCACGTCCCGTGGATACCGCCAATCAAAAGCCCGTGGTATGAGTGCCCGCAGTCTTCGTGACGCTGCTCTAGTCGCGCACATCGCCGAGGTCCATGAAGAAAATTTTAGCGTCTACGGCATCCGTAAGATGTGGCATACTCTGCGCCGTGAAGGAATCGACATTGGCCGTGAGCAGACCGCACGCCTGATGCGTCTTGCTGGAGTCAGAGGCAAAGGTAAAGGTAAGTCTCCTATTACTACCCGCAAGCCGAAGGGACCAGATCTGCGTCCTGATTTAGTTAATCGCAAGTTCAACGCCCCGGCACCGGCCCGATTGTGGGTGGCCGATATTACTTATGTGCGCACTAGAAAAGGATTCGTGTACACCGCTTTTGTTACCGACGTGTTCTCCCGAAGGATCGTCGGGTGGGCACTATCTGATTCAATGCGTACCGAGGCGCTGCCGCTGCAGGCGCTTAATCAGGCGATTGTCAGCGCGAAGGAAACAACGGGGCTGATTCATCATTCAGATCATGGCTCACAGTACGTCAGCATTGTCTACAACGAACGGCTGGCTGAGTATGGAATTGCTGCCTCTACCGGGACAGTAGGAGATTCCTATGACAATGCTTTGGCCGAAAACGTCAACGGTTCCTACAAAAATGAGCTGATTCATCGGCGGTCGTGGGACAGCGTGGTTGACGTGGAGATCGCGACGTTTGAATGGGTTAATTGGTGGAACGAGGTACGGCTTCACCAAAGTCTCGGCTATCGCACGCCAGCTGAGGTTGAGTCAGAGTTTTGGGAAACCAACCCGGCCCAAGAAATAATGGAAATCAAGGCAAATGCCTAGGAACAAAACCCGGGACACTTCA
>NZ_JASPJA010000042.1:0-862 GCF_030232125.1 Corynebacterium sp. MSK071
ATCCACCCGACGAGGCTTCCACTCCACCGGCCGCATTCCCATGTGGTCTTCCTGCTCCTCTAGCCACACCATTGTGGCATCAGAGACGGCCATGCCATACGAGTCGATAGTCTCTCTCACCATCTGGCGCAAAAGCTCCTTTTGCCGATAAGGGTCAGCAGTAAGGTCCGGAATAACTCGAGCTCGAGAGTTCAAGTCTTCAATAGCTTTACGTGCAATGGAATCGACTACAGGTGTAATCGACGTCCAGGGACGCTGCACATCCATCTAACGTGCCTCCTTGGCATCTTCGCTGGCCTTTTGTCGTGGAGACGGTGCAGAATCCTCCGGGCTCTTAGTCGGGGTATCCTCGGGTGATTGTTCCTCGGTTGAAGATGCCTCCAGCACTTTCGCTAATTGGGATAGGCGTTTACTTCGATTCTCCTGCTCGATTTGAAGCCGGTCAGCCGCCGAAAAATGCAGGTTCTTCAGGAGCACTTCGGAATCAGGTGCGAGTACTCCGGAAGTCAGTAGCTTTAGAGCCCAATCAGCATCAGCGGCCTTGGACGCGGTAGCCGGGTCACGCCAATCCACTTCGAGCCCGTCGACGAGGTCCTCAATGTCGACGTCCTGGTCGAGGTCGGACACCTGCACCAGTACGCGGGCCAGCTCCAGCAAATCCGGATTCATTAACTCCGTCTTAATTTCAGATGCGCGAATCAGTTGCTCTTTCCACACACGAATCGAGTCACCCGACGGCGGATTTTCCGTCATGAAACCAAAATACTGTGCAGGAATCTTTGACTCAGAAGCAATCAACTGAGAGTAGGCACGTACCTGCTCGATAAATGGAGTTGGGGGAGACGACGCGAATTGTCCGACG
>NZ_JASPJA010000043.1:0-748 GCF_030232125.1 Corynebacterium sp. MSK071
TCGGCGTTGTCTACTGCGTGGCGAGAGCCCAGCCACGACAGGTCGCTGGGAGAGTAATGGTCAAATTCTGGCCGAAAGTGCATAATATCCCCCGATGATGTGATGAATGTGGACTACGCCCCCTGGCGCCGTTGGCGCCGCTGCCACAACTCTTCGCCCCTGGAGATTCCTTGATTCGGAGATTCCCAGGTAAGCCGCGACGGTGAAGGGGCGGCGGGGGAGTGCTTGCCGATGAGGTCTTTGAGCGTGGATTCGTAATCGTCGTCGTCAGAGTTGATTTTATCGACGGCTGCGCAGAAGCTTTTCGAGTCGAATAATTGCTCTACGTCGCCGCCAAGTGCCGCAATGTGGATAATCAAATCACGATTATGCTGAGCATCTTCAACTTGGCTATGTGCTGTTGAAAGCTCGGATTGTAGGTCTTTAATCGTGGATTCGAGTTTCTCTTTATCTGCGGTAAGTTTCTCAACTTGCGCTAACGATTTTTCCGCCCGGTTTTCCCACGTGCGAGAGTGGGACCGCATGTCCTCGTACTTTTTACGGTAGTCATCTGGTGCGGTTTCGGATTCAGCCTTTGCGGCGTTGGTGGCAGCATCCACGTCGGTGGTGTCCTTTTCGGACTTGTCAGTGCGTGCGTCCTCGTGCGACACAGTCTCCCCCTAAATGTTCAGTTTGTGGACTACGGCCTCATTCATCCCTTCCGGATACAAACCGTAACCACCCAAAATAATAGCACACGTGTTCATTT
>NZ_JASPJA010000044.1:0-668 GCF_030232125.1 Corynebacterium sp. MSK071
GGGTGATGCCGCGGTCGAGTTGGAATTGTTGTGGGTGGATGATGTTTTGTGCGTGCTTTGGCATAGTTGTTTCTCCTTTCTGGTGTGTACGGGGTTAGTGGTGGAGTAGGTGTTTGAGGTCGTCGTGGGTGCCTCGGTAGGCGTTGATGTCTACGACTCCGGGGTATCCGGCGGCGTGGCCGTTGGAGCCGTATTGGAGGATGTCGGGGGTGTGGTCGCCGAGTGGGTAGTTCCAGCGTGGGCTGTCGTCGCCTGGGTAGAGTTGTGCGGCGGTGCCGTGACTGTTTTGAGCTCCGTAGTTGGAGACCCAGAGGGCGCCGAGGCCGTCCATGGAGGGTTCGCCGCCTATCATTTTCTCCCAGTACCAGGCGCCGGAGTAGATGCCGGGGACGGTGTAGCCGCGGCATTCGAGTTCGTGTTTTGCTGCCCAGACGTCGTTTCCGGAGAGGAGGGCGTTGCCTGAAGGGTCGATGGATTCGACGTCTATCCAGATGGGGAGGTCTTTGCGGCCTTGTAATTGTTGGTCGATGGTGTCGACTTGTTGTGCGATGGTGGTGCCTTCGGAGGGGGCGCGGAGGTACCAGTATCCGCTGGTGATGAGTCCTGCGTTTTCTGCGTCCTTCAGGTGGGAGTTGAAGATGGGGTCTTTGTAGGTTCCGTCGCAGATG
>NZ_JASPJA010000045.1:0-660 GCF_030232125.1 Corynebacterium sp. MSK071
AGCAGGAAAAGGCACCGGACTTTCCGGCTCCTTCGCTGACGGCGGTGTTATCGGCGCCATCAAATCCACAGCAGGCAAAGCATGGAACGTCACTGACGACGTCATCAACAAAGCCATCGAGCTCGGTGGTGACTTCGCCAACGCAGCAAAGAAACTCTTCGATGGCAAAATCAACGCTGTTAAAGACAAACTCGGCATCAGCAGCGGCACCGACCTAGCCAAATCCGTCGCACCCGCCTATCTGACTAAAGGCGCCGACAACGCATGGAACTGGCTCAAAGACAAAGTCGCCGCTGTAGCCAAAAAGGTCAAGGAGCACTTAAGCGTCGGCGGCGACGTCAACAAGTATCGCGGACTTGTCACCCGCCTGTTGAAAGAAAAAGGCCAGCCCGCCTCCCTCGTCGATACCGTGCTGCGCCGCATGCAACAAGAATCCGGAGGCAACCCGCACGCCATCAACGATTGGGACTCCAACGCCGTCAACGGCACCCCATCCAAGGGACTTATGCAAACCATCGACCCCACATTCCAATCCTACAAAGACCCCGGATTCGACGACATTTGGGACCCGGAAGCCAACATCCGCTCCTCCATGAACTACGCCATGGCTACCTACGGTTCTCTCTCCGCGGCCTACGACCGCGCCGGAGGCTACAAAAA
>NZ_JASPJA010000046.1:0-652 GCF_030232125.1 Corynebacterium sp. MSK071
TGATGGTGGTGACGAAGGCTCGTATTTTACTGCGGGTTACGCAGCCTTTGCGTTTGACCGGTGTGGAGAAAGCGGTTGTTGCGGTTGCTATTGCTGTGACGACGTTCGTCATTGTGGCGTTGTTTGCCTCTACTGTTGTGGGGCTCATTATCTTTTTGATGCTTCGCAGCTCTACTCTGTCAGGCCGGTCACTGTTGTTGAATTTGGTGCGCACGGTGGTTGTTGGTGGGGTGTTCTTGCCTCTCATTGGGGCGGGCACCGCGTTGGCGGTTTTGCGTTTGTTGCGGTTCCGTGTGCACTCTATTCCGCCGGTGGTCACTGCGGTTGCGGTGTCGTTGCCGATTATGCAGGTAGTGGTATTCCGGTCGCTGGTAACGGCACGGCTTGCAGGTAAGCAGCTTCAGACGGCGATGCTGGTTGTTCGTCCGTTAGTACGCTTTGTTTTGGCGGTACTGTTTTTACTGTTTTCCACCGTGGGGGCTTTGTTGCCGGTAGCTGGGGCTGGGGCAACTGCGTTTGTGACAGCACTTATTGCTATTCCGGCGTCGATTATTTTCTATGTGGCTTCTGTGGCGTGGGTGGCGTCGAATGTGGCGGCGTTTCCGCTTTTGAAGAAGGCAGTCGCTCCGGTGTTGTTGGCGTTGGGGGCTAT
>NZ_JASPJA010000047.1:0-521 GCF_030232125.1 Corynebacterium sp. MSK071
TCACCCACTCCCCCTGGTACATCCGACAAACCATCTACACCATCACCGGCATCATCGCCCTCACCGTCACCGCATTCGGTATTGCCAGCCCCGACCAAGTTGATACCTGGCTCCAAAACACCAGTGGTATCACTGCCACCATTGCCAGCGCCCTCGCCGCCATCACCACCGGCGAACACTCTGACTATCGGCCCACTCCAGCCCAGCCACCACAGGAGGCGCAACCAACCCCACACACCCCTGCGCCACCACGTCCTACGCCCACCACTCCACAAGGAGCAACGCCAGGACACCCCGCACCCAACCCACAACAACCGCCCCAATAACCCAACAACACGCAAAGGAGGCACACCATGACACCACTAACAACCATCATCGCCACAGGCACCACCAGCACCATCACCGGCATAGCCTCCTGGATAACCGCCACCATCAACGCCCGCTCAAAAGAAAAACAAACCCAAGAACAAACCCGCTACCCCGAATGGAAAGCATTCGTCGACACCATCCAACAAGAAACC
>NZ_JASPJA010000048.1:0-518 GCF_030232125.1 Corynebacterium sp. MSK071
GGGGTGTCAGCAGCGGCGTGGGCTGCGTGGGCTGCGGCTGGTGGACCAGCTAATCCGGCAACGAATACCATTTGGCTTGTCGCCGGCGGCGCAGGAAATTTGGGCATCGCACAGTTGGCAATCATGCTCGTGGGCTATATAGTGGCCAAGCCTCAACGTGCACTTCGCCGCCTACTGACTCCTTTTGTCCTTCCCTGGACTTTCTTGGATGCATTTGGCATCGATACTGTCACTACGTTGGGGGTCGCGCTAGCGCATGTCGTCGCTCGTACGCGGGGAATCGTTGGTCGTGTACTCCGTCCTATCCTTCCGCTGATGGTAGGCGTTCTCGCCTCGAGCGTTATTGCGGCAGCGCGCTGGATGGGCTGGAAGCTTCCTATCATTGCTGCTCGCTTGCTTACCCCTGTTGCAATTGTGCTGGGCGTGAATCATCGTTTTGTCATCGCTGCACTTGTTGTTCTCACGTGGGTTGGGCAACGTCTTAAGAAGTGGCCAAAGTTCGCCCTCAGTAGTATTGC
>NZ_JASPJA010000049.1:0-454 GCF_030232125.1 Corynebacterium sp. MSK071
AAGGATGCACACCGATAGCATCAGCCACTGTCTGACAGCTCTCACCAGCAAGCACTCGCTCCACGGCCTGGGCACGTTTATCAGGTGACAAGTGGGCGCGTCTAGGCCGCACTTCGATTACACCAGCTTTCTTTAACCTGCTGTGAAGCAAGCCAGTCGATATTCCAACAGTCTGTGCTGCTTGACTGATCGACATACCTGCACGCACCAACCCAACAGCCTCACGGACAAACGGATCACGCAAACGACTCGCACGCCTGCCTGGAGGTTCGACACCTCTTACCCTCAACCAACCGTAAACCGATTCGGGGCCTACACCCACATCACGCGCGACCAGGCTAACTGCCTCGCCTGCCACCACGCGCTCAACAGCAGCATCCTTAACATCCTTCGGAGTCCAACGCGTCACAACTACCTCCCGGTCGAAGTGGCGCATTCACCCCTTGACAGCACG